>JAGWJK010000958.1 GCA_028865845.1 Rhizobiaceae bacterium | reverse complement strand
CTTCGGGCTCTGCGCGAGGATGAAGTCGCGGTTGCCGCAGCCGGCAAGAATGTCCTCTTCGCGAAAGTTAGTGCTGCTGCGCTGGCGGGTGCTCTCGCCGGCATCGCCGGCGGGCTCTATGCGGCCTTCATGAGCTTCATCGATCCCTCGTCCTTCGAGCTCGATGCATCGATCCTGCTTTTGACCATGGTCGTCGTCGGCAGCGCTCGGACGCTTGCCGGATCGATCGTTGGTCCTTTCCTGCTGCTCAGCATTCCGCAAGGCCTGACGCTGATCGATATTCCCACATCGCTGGCAGCGCCCATGCGCGGCCTTCTCTACGGGGTGCTGCTGATCGCCTTCATGGTGCTGCGGCCGCAGGGTATTGCCGGGCAGAGGATTTGACATGACAGCGCAAGATTATCTCACCGTCACGGCAGTCGACAAAAGCTTCGGAGGGCTGAAGGCGCTGCGCGACTGCAGCTTCTCGATCAGCAAGGGCGCCATCACCTGCCTCGTCGGCCCGAACGGCGCCGGCAAGACCAGCATCTTCAACGTTATCACCGGTTTCATCAAGCCGGACCAGGGAGCGATCGAATTCGAGGGCAGGTCCCTTGTCGGCAGCTCGCCGCAGCATATCGTCTCACTCGGCATCGCGCGCACCTTCCAGCATCTAAGGCTGTTCAATGACATGTCGGTGCTCGACAATGTCCTGATCTCGATGCGCGGACAGTTTGGCGAGATGTTGCTCACCGGCCTCTTTCGGCCGTTTCGAACGCAGCGTGGCCTGTCGGAGAAGACGGCAGCCGCCCGCGCTATCCTTCAGGATGTCGGGCTCGGGCCGAAATCGGCGGAGATCGTCCGCAATCTATCCTATGGCGAACAGAAACTGCTCTGCATCGCGCGCGTGCTCGCCTCGGGCGCCGATCTGATCCTGCTGGACGAACCGGCATCCGGCCTCAGCGCCGCCGAGTTGCAGGCGACGATCAACCTGCTTCACCGGCTGCGCGACAGCGGCAAGACGCTGCTGATCGTCGAGCACAATACCCGCGTGGTAAAACAGATCGCAAGCGACGTCCTGTTCCTGCACCAGGGCCATCTGATGGCCCGTGGCACGCCCGACGAAATCACCAGGGATCCGGCACTGGCCGAGATCTACTTTGGCAATATGAAATAGGAACCGGCCATGCTTTTGAGCCTGCAGAATATCGAGGCCGGATACGGGAAGAAGAAGATCCTGAATTCCATCTCGATGGATATCGAAGCCGGCCAGGTCGTGGCGCTACTCGGTCACAACGGCGCCGGCAAAAGCACGACGCTGAAATCAATCATGGGTGACCTGAAGACGACGGCGGGAAGCATATCGCTTAACGGCAAGCCGATGGATCGGCTGAGCACGACGCAGCGGGTCAAGCAGGGTGTGCGCATGCTGCCCGAGGGCCGCGGCGTCTTCGCCGATCTGTCCGTCGGTGAGAACATCGACGTCGTGGCTGCGGCAAACTGCACGCATGCGACCTCGCTCTTCACCCGCGACGACGTGCTCTCGATTTTCCCCGTGCTCGCCGAACGCCTGGAGAGCCGCTCGGGCGACCTCAGCGGCGGACAGCAGCAGATGCTGGCTTTCTCCCTCGCTATTCTCGGCAATCCGGCGCTCCTGCTGCTCGACGAGCCCTCCGTCGGTCTCGCCCCGAACCTGGTCGAGCGGTTGCTTCAGCAGGTGCGAACGGTCTGCAAGGAAAAGCAGGTGGGTGCGATCTTGGTGGAACAGAATGTCGGAGCCGCGCTCGAAGTGTCCGATTATATAGTCGTGTTGAATGCCGGCGAAATCGTGTTCCGCGGCACACCCGAGGACGCGCGCGGCACGGATTTCTGGGAGTATTTTTGATGGCTGGTTCCGACAATCACCGGATCGTTTGCGATGGCCTGCTGTTTCCGGAAGGCCCTGTCGCGCTGGGCGACGGCGCCGTTCTCGTCGTGGAGATCGCGGCAGGGCAGATCACCCGCATCGAGCCTTACGGGCGCAAGTCCGTTCTCTGCGCCATCGGCGGCGGCCCCAACGGCATGGCTGTCGGGCCTGATGGCAAGCTTTATGTCTGTAATGCCGGCGGATCCGTCTGGCGTCAGGAAGCGGGGCTTCTGCGTCCGGGTCCCGGCAATCCGCCGGAATACACGAGCGGGCGCATCGAAATCGTCGACCCCGTCAGAGGTGAAGCCAGGGTACTTTACGATCGTTGCAATGGACGGATGTTGCGCGCGCCGAACGATATCGTCTTCGATCGCAATGGTGGTTTCTATTTCACCGATTTCGGCCGCATTCGGGAGCATGACCGCGATCATGGCGGGATTTATTATGCCCTTGCCGATGGCTCCGACATCCGCGAACTCGTCTTTCCGATCTCCATGCCGAACGGCATCGGGCTTTCTCCTGACGGCGCGACTGTCTATGTCGCCGAAACGGAGACGGCGCGGCTCTGGGCCTTTGATCTGGAAGCGCCCGGTGTTGTGAAGAAACTGCCGTTTCCGTCGCCGCATGGCGGAAGGCTCGTCTGCGGCCTTCCGGGCTTCCATCGCTTCGACAGTCTGGCCGTGACAGAGAGCGGCAAGATCTGCGTCGCCACCCTTTCCACCGGCGCGATCACGATCATCTGTCCCGGG
>JAGWJK010000957.1 GCA_028865845.1 Rhizobiaceae bacterium | reverse complement strand
CACGGACATTCGCTTCGAGCTAACATCGGCACAAATTAATTGTTCCAACATTGCGAGATCCGGTCAAAATAAAACGCCCATCGCGTCCGGGAGAGGAAGCGTGATGGGCGTTGTAGCGGGAAAGCACAAACCCGCAGCACTAAAACGCGAACGAGCGCGCTTGGTTCCTCCCCATTGCAAGGGTGGCGGACGAGAACGAAGGCCGGATGCGGTAGCAGGCGGCGCCAGCGCGAAGCCACCCAGTCTGTGCGCGGCTTCGAAGGTCTTCGCCGTCAGCGGCTGCCTGGAAGGCTCTGGCTCTGCCGAACGTCGTCAATCGACTGGCTCTGAGACATACGGTCGTCGGCAGGGCGGTCGCCCTCCGACACATCCCGCTGGTGACCGGTCGGGATCACGTCGTCCACGACGTCGCTAGGCAGGTCTTCTTCCAGATCGTAGCCCCGCACCCTTGGCGAGGTCGCCGTGGTCCTTCTGTAGCGGACGACGCCCGTTGCGCTGCTTGCGGCCGCGTCCGCCTGGAAGACGTCTTCCTTGGACGCAGCAGCCTGCTGGTCGTACCCGCCAGCCGACCAGCCTTCGGTCCGCCATAGGTCGGCCCGCTCGTCCATGTCGATCGAGCCTTCGTCGTCGAGGATATCGTGCGCCGTGTCGTAGGTGCTGTCGTCCACCGAAGCGGAGACGAGGAAGCCGCCGCGGCGAAGTCCCTCGGCGTAGACATCGCGGTCCTCGTCGGGGAAGAACCAGTCTCCGAGCCGCGACCAGAAGCCGGCCCCCTCCGCGGCGGCCGCTGATCCCTCGCCGTCAGCTTCATTTCCCGGCATGAGCCGGACGTCGGCGACGCCGGCTGACTTCAGCTTCTCGACGGCCGTTTCGGCGTCGCTCCGGCTGTCGAAGAATGCAGTGAGCGTGCTCTTTGCGAGACTGCCTGCGAAGGCCGGCGCGCCTTCGTTGTAAACATTGGTCACGGGATGCTCCTCCTTGATTGGTGGGGAGCGAACGAACACCAGAACCGATTGTTCCAGGTCTTCACGCGCAGCAGGATGATGGTGGCCGCGACAGGAAGACAACAGCCGCTGAGGGAGCCGGCTCGGAACCAGAAGGTGGCCGTGAACACGACAGATCCTATTGTGGTACAGATTGGTCGCAATGCTGGCGAGAAGCGATTTGATCACAACAAAGCCTGCGGACAATCTTCTCAGGACAAGGATAAGCTGTTGAAGGGCTTGTCGGCGGCGTCCCTTGCGAATTTCGAGAGGCTGTTCATCAGGATCAACGACACCCTAGTGTAAGCGGAGCGTTATCGGTATCCGCCCTCGCGCGGCGAAAACGAACTGGACCTCTTAATCTTTGTCAACGATCGCAAGCTACCTGATGGATCGACCGACAGGGACGAGGTAGAAGCGATCGCTGACCATTTGCTCGATGAGGATATTCTCGCGAGTAGAGTCTTTGGAAGCGATCGAGGCCAAGTATGTTTCGGCGGTGCTTTGGATTTGAACCACCGCCTAGTGAGGAGGTTAGTCGAATGGAACCAAGTCGGTCCTGAAGGCGGCGCTGAAGGATTCGGACGATGCGCGCTACGCCCGCATGCCGTCGTCTTTAGGTATCAAAACGCGTTCAGATTCGTGGCGTCGAAACGGTCTGTGGAACATTGAAGGCGCACCGAAGTTTGCCATCGTCGAATGTCTTAGCTCGGAGATCACCATGACACTGAAGGCGATCGCGCTTAACGCCACATTGAAGTCCTCCGGCGGCGAACCTTCGTCGACCGGCCGAATGCTCTCGCTGATCGCCGCGGCGATGGCCAAGGCAGGCGTGAAGACGGAAACTATCCGGCTCGCCGGCTTCAACATCAAGCCCGGCGTCACGTCCGACGAAGGCGACGGAGACGAATGGCCCGGCATCCGTCAGAAGATTCTCGATGCCGACATCATTGTGCTTGGTTCCCCGATCTGGATGGGCCAGCCCGACAGCATTTCCAAGCGCGTCCTCGAACGCATGGACGCCTTCTTTGATGAAACTGACGACGAAGGCCGGATGGTCTCATACGGCAAAGTTGCCGCTGTCGCCGTCGTCGGGAACGAAGACGGCGCACACCATGTCTCCGCGGAACTCTATCAGGGCCTGAACGACGTCGGCTTTACCCTTGCCCCGAACGCGGTCGCATACTGGGTGGGTGAAGCGATGGGCAGCACGAACTTCGTCGATCTGCCCAAGGTGCCGGAGGCGGTCCAGAAAACAGTCGACATGCTGGCGCGGAACACGGTCCATCTCGCGAAGCTCATGAAGGACAACCCGTACCCAGGCGAGAAGTAGGCCCGGTCGGCGCTCGACGCGGAACTTAGATCTGCATTCCGGGTTTATGCCTCGAAAGGAGAACTCCCATGCCAGCGAAATCTAAAGCACAGCAGAAGGCGGCCGGCGCCGCATTGTCGGCGAAACGCGGCGACACCCCAAAGAGCAAGCTGAAGGGTGCATCGAAGCAGATGGTCGAATCCATGTCCGAGAAGAAACTCGACGAGATGGCTTCGACGAAACGCAAGCGCGAGCCCCAGCATGTTTCGCATTGAAAAACTGAAGTGAAAGCGCAGGGGAAGTGAAATAGGGGCGGAGTCGTTCCGCATCGCCTAGCGGCG
>JAGWJK010000956.1 GCA_028865845.1 Rhizobiaceae bacterium | reverse complement strand
CGCGGCTCCAAGGCAGGAGATTGTTGAGGCCCTTCTGCTGCAGCTCCGCGGCAAGGCTTGGCGTCGCCACCATGCAGCCCGAACCGGCATTGTGAAACCAGCGGACGAAGGCATAGAGCCATTTCTGCGGTATCGGCAGCCGAGCTGCGACATATTCCGGGAAGCGGGTGTGATAGCTGGTCGAGAACGGTGTGTGGTTCTTCAGGCACCAGCGGCGCGCCGTCAGGCCGAGGGGCCCTTCGGTGGCGATATGAACATAGCTCGGCTGTGCGGCTTCAATGGCTGCAGCGACACGGCGATAGCTTGCGATCGACAGGCGAATTTCCGGGTAGGTCGGGCAGGGGACGCTGTGAAAGCCTTCCGGCGTGATCATCAGCACTTCGATACCCATGCGGGCCAGTTCGCGATTGGTGTTCTCTATCGAACGGACAACACCGTTGACTTGCGGATGCCAGGCATCGCTGACGATAACGAGCCGCTCAGGCATCTCAACCGCGATCTCTTCTTCGGCCCATACTCTGTGATCGATGTTCGACAAGCGCTGCAACATGTCCCAATACCCGTGCGTGCCGTACCCTCATGGTGTCGGCACAACTATCTGCGGCATGGCAAACATGATTCCCGCGCCACTCTTATTGTGCGGGGTGTCCATGATGGAAATATTACAGCGATTATTTTGCTATCTGCAGCTTCTCGGGCGGCACAAGGGCGCCGTGTTCGCCAATGACTTTCGCGGCGATCTTCACGGCGAATTGGGCCGCAGTGACCGGATCGTCATGCTCAAGATAGTGAGCGAGGAATGCGCCGTTGAAGCTGTCGCCGGCGCTGGTCGTGTCCACAACCTCGGCAACCTTGACTGCGGGGACGTCGATGTCGCCGGTATCGGTGCTGACGATCGCGCCTTCCGCGCCGTTTTTGACGACGACCATATTGGCGCCGTGCAGGCGATAGCGCCGGATGGTGCTGGCGATCGAGTCATCGCCGAAATGCGAGGCTTCGTCATCGAAGCTCGGCATGACCAGGGTCGAGGCACGCGCGCCTTCGCCGATCATCGTGTGCATGGCATCGAGGCTCGACCAGAGGCGCGGGCGAAGGTTGGGGTCGAAGACGACGAGTTTTCCAACCGCCTTGGCGCGGCGGAGTTCGGCGAGCAGCGTCTCTGCGTCCTCATGTGTCAGGATCGCCAGGGTGATGCCGGAAAAATAGAGGACGTTGGCGGCTTCGATCGCGGTACGGAGCCGATCGGCATCGGCGGCAAGCTGCCGGGCGGCCGAACTGTCGCGCCAATAGCTGAACGAGCGTTCGCCATTCTTCAGGTTGATCATGTAGAGGCCGGGCGTCCTGCCGCGCAGGCGGCGGATATTCGTCGTGCCGATGCCGGCCCTGCCCATGAAATCCACCATCTCGTCCGACATGGCGTCATCGCCGAGCGCGGTGAAATAATCGACGGACCAGTCGGCTGGCAGGCAGGCGCGCGCATACCAGGCGGTGTTGAACGTGTCGCCGGCAAAACCCTTGCGCAGATGCCCGTCATTGGCCTGCGACAGCTCAACCATGCACTCACCGATCGATAGAAAACGCCCGCCCAAAGCTTCCTCCCGAAATTTTGCTTCGATGCTGCATACGCGCATGCGGTTGTCTGGGCAAGGTGGACGGCGGCGTCCGCCGTCCGGTTTTGCAGTCTTAGGGCCGGTCCATATGATAGCACGCTGCGACCTGGCCGGGGCGTACCTGTTCGGTCGGCGGAGCGCTGGTGCGACAGACGTCGGTCGCTTTCCAGCAGCGCGGCGAGAACACGCATCCCGGCGGCGGATTGAGCGGCGAGGGCGGGTCTCCCTGCAGGCGGATACGCTCTCTGTTGCGGGCGCGCTTCGGATCCGGGATGGGAGCTGCGGAAAACAGCGCCTGCGTATAGGGGTGCGCCGGGTGATCGAAGACGGTTGCGGCCTCGCCCGCTTCCACGACCTTGCCGAGGTAGAGGACCAGCACGTCGTCCGAAATCAGCCGCACGACCGAGAGGTCATGGCTGATGAAGATCAGCGTCAGCCCGAATTCCTTCCGCAGCTTGCGCAGCAGCGTTATCACCTGGCCCTGGATCGAAACGTCGAGAGCCGAGACCGGTTCGTCGCAGATGATCAGCTTCGGCCGGGTCACAACGGCGCGGGCTATGCCGATGCGCTGAGCCTGGCCGCCGGAAAATTCGTGCGGGTAGCGGTTGATCATTTCCGGCACCAGGCCGACGGCCGCCATGATCTCGCGGACGCGTTCCTGCCGTTCGGCCTTGCGGAGCTTCGGCTCGAATACGGTCAGCGGCTCGGCAATGATGTCGCCGACGGTCATGCGCGGATCGAGCGAGGCGATCGGGTCCTGGAAGATGATCTGCATGTCGCGGCGCGCGGCGCGCATCTCTTCATCCGACAGGTCCAGCAGATTGCCGCCCTGCCACATGATCCGGCCCTTCTGCGCCTGGATCAGCCGCAGGATGGAGCGGCCGAGCGTGGATTTACCACAGCCGGATTCGCCGACGATGCCGAGCGTGCGGCCGGCCTTGAGCTCGAAGCTCACGTCATTGACCGCCGTCAGGATCGCCGGCGGCTTGAAGAAGGATTTCGACGGCAGTTCGAACTGCGTCGTCAGA
>JAGWJK010000955.1 GCA_028865845.1 Rhizobiaceae bacterium | reverse complement strand
TTATGCCGACACGCGACTGCCGAAACCCTTTTCAACCTGGCCGACAGCCCTAGTTATACTGTTGGAACAGAGGAAGAGGAGAAAAGCATGACCGAAAACGCAAATCACACGCCGGCTCGCAAGGTGGTGCGTGGCCGCCCCTACAGCGTCAGCGAATTCGCGCGAAAATACCGTCTCGATGATCAGGAGGCCAAACGCCTCTTCGAGAAGTTTGGTCCCTCTTCGACCGAGCTCGACCTGTTGATGGCTGCGAAGCGGCATCCGCCGAGCCTGAGTGCCGCAATCGGGCACTGAACAGATCATTTCCCCATGACTGGAGCCGGGTTTTACCCGGCTTTTTTTATCTCCAGCGGGCGTAAATACAATCCACGACTCTTGAGGCCGCAAGCCGAGCAACCTCCGTGGTCGTCACGGCGTCGACGCCGGCGCGATTTTCCGGAAAGTCGCTCTTTCACGCTGACGGTCGCGCAAGATCCTGAACGGGGCGATGTCGCAATCCACGGCAACACATATCGTGTTTCCTTTCCGATATATCACAGCAACTTGCCATCCCGAATGCGACGTGGCAAAATGTGATATATCAGCCTATCGTGGAATCGCTCCGGAATGCAGGATTCGCAAAGTCACCTCGCCTATCTGGCCCTGGAACATCTGATCGTCACGCTGGCCTTGAAGCCCGGCGCGCTGGTCACGGAGAAGCAGCTGATCGAGCTGGCTGGGCATGGACGCACGCCGGTGCGCGAAGCAATCCAGAAGCTCGCGTGGCAAGGATTGATCAACGTGCGGCCGCGGGTGGGATTGCAAATCGCCGAAATCAGGGCGGAAGATCATCTTCACGTCATGCAGGTGCGGCGCGAACTCGAGCCGATCGCAGCCTCTCTCGTCGCCTCCCACGCCAGCCAGGAGCAGCGCGGGCAATTGCAGGAATGCGCCCGGTTGATGACGGATTGCGCTGTTGCGGGCGACCTGCCCGGCTTCTTTGCCGCCGACAAGATGTTCGACGAGATCCTTGAGGACGCTTGTCCGAATGGCTTCATCACCGCCGCCCTCGGGCCTGTGCAGACCCATTCCCGGCGGCTCTGGTATTCGACGGCAACGCCTGACGGCATGGACCGGTCGATTGCCCTGCATGTGAGCGTTATCCGCGCCATCCAACAGGCCAACGTCGAGGACGCGCGCAAGGCCATGGCGGCGCTGATCGACTATCTCAGCCGATGATGTCGATCCATTTCCGGCGCGGTTGCTAGCGGAAGGCCATGAACGCCGCAGCGACGACGAGCAATCCGCCTGCCCCGCCTTGCACCACCCGGCGATGCCTGCTGCCAAAGCGCCCTGTCCGCTTCGCTGCGCCGACGGCAAAACTCAGGATCGCATAGACGATGCCGCAAAGTGCGACGAAGACCAGGGAAAGCGTCGCGGCCTGCACCACGATATCTCGCCCCTGCGTCATGAACTGCGGCAGGATGGCGAAATAGATCATCATGCCTTTCGGGTTGAGAACAGCCGTCAGGAAGCCGCGGCGCAGGACAGCACGGGTAGGTCCCGTCGGCGTTTTGATTTCTCCTGCCTTCATCGCCGTGCGTATGAGTTGGACAGCCAGATACAGGAGATAGCCGACGCCCAACAATCTGAGGAGCTCAAACAGCACCGGCGACGCGGCGATGACGGCGGCAAGGCCAAGAGCAACCAGGAGCGAATGAACGAGATATCCCAGGCAAACGCCGGCGGTCCCTCGCAATCCAGCTGGTGTCCCGCCGGAAAGCGATTGCGAAACCACAAAAAGCATGTCGGGACCTGGCGTGCAGATGAGCGGCAGGATCGTGGCGATGAAAAGAAGAAGAGATGCTGTTTCCATGAACGGCATCATGGATTACTTGCGCCGCAATCGGGTTGCGAAGATTCCATGGAAATTCGTGCTGTTGGCATGCTACGCTTCAATCTCTCGAACTGGTGGCATGGGATGCCAATGACTTTGGATGAGATAGACAAGCGGATTTTGAAGGCCCTGCAGCGGGACGGCCGCCTGCAAAATGTCGAGCTTGCCAAGGAGGTAGGATTATCGCCCTCGCCCTGCCTTCGGCGCGTGAAGATATTGGAGGCGGCCGGGGTGATCGACCGCTATGTCGCCGTTCTCGATCCGGCGAAGGTCGACCTTGGCTTATCGATGTTTGCGCGGGTCTGGTTGACGGCACAGGACGCCGAAACGATCGATCATTTCATCCATGCGATGAAGCGCCTTCCGGAAGTCATGGAGTGCTACATCATGCTCGGAGAGAGCGATGCCTTGCTGCGCGTCGCCGTTGCCGACCTCGCTGCGTATCGCGATTTTCAGGCAACGCATCTCACGCGCAGAAACAGCATTCAGAACGTGAAGACGGATGTGCCGAGCCAGGTCGTCAAGCAGACCTATGCGCTTCCGCTTTGACGGGCGCGTTGCTGCTCGCTTGATGGCCATGGCGAACGGCAAATAAAAAAGGCGGCTTCGTTTCCGAGGCCGCCCTTTTTTGTGATCTGGAATTATCAGCCGACGAAAGCGCGCTCGATGACGAATTCGGCCGGCTTGCTGTTGGCACCTTCGTTCAGGCCGGCTTTTTCGAGCAGGTCCTTGGTGTCCTTCAGCATGGCAGACGAACCGCAGAT
>JAGWJK010000954.1 GCA_028865845.1 Rhizobiaceae bacterium | reverse complement strand
CGGAGGAGAGTGCTGCAAAAGCGGCGGTGCTCAGGCCGGGGATAGCCCTGCCGGTGATTGCTGCGATGTCGGCCGTCGAGAAGGTTGCGACTTCGTCGGCGCTGAGCACCGCGAACTGCGCGGAACTGAGCGCCGCAACCTGGGTCGGAGACAGGGCCTCGACCTGATCGGTGCTGAAAGCTGCAAGCTGCGTGGTTCTCAGGACACTGATCTGGGAGGAGGTAAAGGCGGCGATCTGGTCGGTGGAGAGGGCCGCGATCGCGTCCGTGCTCAAGCCCGGCATGGCCTTCGTCGATATTGCCGCAATGTCGTCGGTCGAAAATGCGGCGATGTCGTCGACGCTCAGGGCGGCAAGTTGCGCCGAAGTCAACGTCTTCACCTGCGAGGGGGTCAGGGCTTGCGCCTGATCAGTGCTGAAAGCGGTCAGCTGCGCCGGCTTGAGTGCGGCAACCTGGTCGGTCGTGAAGGCGGCGATCTGATCGGTCGAGAGCGCCGCGATCGCATCCGTGCTGAGACCCGATATGGATCTGGCCGATATCGCCGCAATGTCTGCCGTCGAAAACGTCGCCAGATCTTCCACGCTCAAGGCCGCCAGCTGCGCCGAGGTCAGTCCCTTGACCTGTGTCGACGACATCGCCTCCGCCTGATCCGTGGTGAGCGCGTGGATCTGCGTGGTCGTCAGCGCCGCGACCTGGGTTGAACTCAGGCTGCCGATCCCGCTGGTGCCGAGAGCGGCCAGCTGGTCCAGCGTCAGGCCGACGATGGCACCCTGCGAAATCGCACCGATCTGTTTGGAACTCAGAACCTCTATATCGTTGGTATTCAGGGCGGCGAGTTGGGCTGCTGAGAGCGCATTGATCTGCGTCGTCGAAAGCAATGCGACATCTCCGGTCGCCCAGGCCGAGATCGACGCCGTCGAAAGTTGCTTGATCTGACTGACGGTCAGGGAAGAAATGATCGAAGTCATGCCCGCAAATCCTCGATATTAGCTCACGAAGGAAGGTCCGGCGCTGCACGCGCCAGACCAGCCAGCCCACGCGCCGTAAGGCACAAGGCAAACGCAGGATATGCAACCGGGCTTGTCTGAACCTGAAGTTGACGCGCTTCGGCGTCCTCCGCACGTCGAAACAGGCCGCGCCTCAGCCGCCAAAACAGTTGTCCAATGATCTCCGAAGACGCCAGCGGCGGGGAAGAAATCCCTTCATGAAGCAGAGGTGACCGCGTGCTTCACGTTACGTTCACCATTCTGCGGATAGTGTCCGCCTGCAAACTTGTGAGGAAACATTCATGAAAAAGTTTTTGATCATTGCCCTTGCCGCCACCGTTATGGCAGCTCCCATGGCAAGCGCACAGGATTGGCAGAAGCGGCACGGCCACGACAATCATCATTCCAGCCAGTACCCCAAAGGTTGGGGACCGCATCGCGGGCCTGACCGTTCGGGCTACTATCACGGCTACCGCGGCTATCGCGACCATCGCCCCGGCTATCGCCGCGGCAGGGATGGCATGTGGTACCCGGCAGCAGCATTCGCCCTCGGCGCCATCATCGGCGGCGCACTGGCCAACTAATGCAATACGACCGCTGCCGGAAACGGCAGCGGTTTTCTCTACGCGGCAATAATTTTCGCCGGAATCGCTGAGAAGCGATCAGCACGTTGATTTTCCCGACAAGAGTCATCCGCGGCTTTGCCAATCTCTTCAGGCGACGAGACGGAGCTCCAAAGTGAAGCTGCATAGTATCGGGCTCCCACCTTTGACATTTCCGCTATACCTGGAACACCTTAGGGGTTTCGGGAACGAGCGCGCGTCCAGAATCTCATTGTGCCAGCTCATCAGCGGGTGATTCCTCCTTTAACGTCTCGGCATTGGCACGGCGAAGGCGCGCCTTTACGTATTTTTGAAAATATGTTGACGATGTAAAGTTTACACTGTAAAGACGTCGCCATCGACGGAGAGGTCGCGCATCGGCGTGGCTTTCGGACGGAGAAAACGGATCCGCCAGAGGCCAAAGCGAGGTCCGCCACAGGTTGCATTCTTCCCGAGTGCGATCGTCATTTCGACTTGACTCTCTTAGTCGGCCGAAATGTATATTATTAATATCTCTTTTAGAGATAAATCATTCACGAATGCCGAAAAATGCATTCGTTGCAGATACTCCGCTTTGCCCGATCAGCAGGCGGCTCGCATTTCCGCATATTCAATTTGATAGAGGTTACTATGCTCAGAACGACGATCTGTGCCACCTTTGCGCTTATCTTCTTGACTGTATCCACACACGCAGAACCGCTGATATCCAATCTTTCCCCGGCAGAATCCGGCGGGCTTGTCCAGCTTGTCGCCGGCGGTTGCGGCCCGAATGGCTGGCGCGGACCATGGGGTCATTGCCGCTACACGCCGTATTACGGTCGTCTGCCGAACGGCTATTACCAGCCGCGCCCGGTCGTGCGTAACGGCTGCCCTCCCGGCTACTGGCACGGCCCTTGGGGTCACTGCCGAAACACGCCCTACCACGGCCGCTTGCCCAACGGCGGCTGGAAGTGACGGCACTCCCTACCGAAACCTGATCCACCGAGAGGCGAGGGGCCTCGTACCCAAAATGAAAGGAAATTGACATGTCCACATTGATGATCGATCGCCGCC
>JAGWJK010000953.1 GCA_028865845.1 Rhizobiaceae bacterium | reverse complement strand
CTTCGGAAGCAGGCCGTTCAAAAGCGTGAGCTCGGCATTCTTGTTGCGCTGGCGTAGCGTATGCTCCAGCTCGAACTGAATATCGAAATAGTCTTCAATGACGTGCTTGCTGCGGCCGGTCACGAAAACGAAATGCTCGATGCCCGCTTCCATCGCCTCGTCGACAACATACTGAATTACGGGCTTGTCAACGACGGTCAGCATTTCCTTCGGCACTGCCTTGGTCGCCGGCAAGAATCGTGTCCCAAGTCCGGCAACGGGAAATACTGCCTTACGCACCTTTTTATGCTGTCCCACTCATACCTCCTGGGGAATTATGTCGCTTTGATCAAAGCTATATCGAGGGTCAGTAATATAAATTTGCTACTGTTTTGCAAATGATGACTGACCCGGTCTTCCATGGTAAAGAATTTGTTGACTTCGTTCCTGTAGTGTCACGTTTCGGCGACCGTTTGGTATGGGCGCCACACCGACTCCTCGCACTGACGGACACGGCTGTAGATGACATCAAACCGCAAACATTTCCTTCCTGGTATGGCTGTCGCGCTCGCTTTGGGCGCATTTGCCGCATTCGCTCCCATTAACGCAAATGCCGACCCAGGGTTCCAAAAATGGATTGCGGGTTTTTACGATACCGCGGCAAGAAGCGGCATTTCGCAATCGACCTATCGCAAAGCATTCGCTGGCGTAACGGACCCTGACCCCACAGTCCTCGAAAAAGCGGCATACCAACCAGAATTCAAGTCTGAGATTTGGGATTACCTCGACTCCCGTGTCAATCCCTATACCGCCGATGTCGGCCGAAAAATGGCCGTAAAATATGGGTCGACCCTTCGTTCGCTGGAACAGCATTTCGGCGTCGACCGCAATATTATCCTGGCGATCTGGTCGATGGAATCGAACTACGGCGCCGTTCTCGCCAAGGATGAAAAGCTGCATTACGTGCCCCGTGCACTGGCAACCCTTGCCTATGCCGATCCGAAGCGCGCCAACTATGCCAAGAAACAGCTGATCGCGGCGCTGAAAATCCTGCAGAGCGGCGATGTGCCCACCAGCGAACTGAACGGTTCCTGGGCAGGCGCGATGGGCCACACCCAATTCATCCCGACAAGCTACCTGCTTTATGCCGTCGATGCCGATGGCAACGGACATGCCGATATCTGGAACTCAATCCCGGACGCGCTGGCAACGACGGCCAATCTCCTTGCGAAGAACGGCTGGGACACCGGCCGCACCTGGGGTTATGAGGTCGTGGTGCCGGCCGGCGGCAGTGCTCAGGTGGGCAAGACCCACACGATCGCGCAATGGGCGGCTCTGGGCTTCACCAGACCGAACGGCAAGGCCTTTCGTCTGCCCTCCGACCGTGCGCAGCTGAAGATGCCGGGCGGCCCCGGCGGGCCGGGCTTCCTGATGACCGGGAACTTCTTCACCATCAAGCGCTATAACGCCTCCGACAGCTACGCGCTCGCCGTTGGCCTGCTTGCCGACGAGATTGCCGGTTATGGCGGCATGCAGCAGACCTGGCCGCGCCCGAGCGGCGCGCTCGACGTCAAGCAGAAGTTCGAGTTGCAGACGCGCCTCAAGGAACTCGGCTATTACGACGGCATCGTGGACGGCAATTTCGGCTCGGGATCGAAGGCCGCCATCTCGGCCGTCCAACAACGCATCGGCATGCAGGCGGATGGCGAACCGTCGATGGATCTCCTGAACGCGCTGCGTCCGGTCGGCTCGACCTCTCGGAAACCATAAGCGATATCGCCGCTGGACGGTTTCGCCGTTCGCGTGCGATTATGGCGTGGTCAGCGGAAGAGAGCGCGATGAAAGACCGACCTGCCCTCGCGATCAAGGCTGCCGCCAAGTCCGTCCTGGTGGCAATCATTGTCGCCTGCTTTGCGCTCGCAAGCCTGCTGACGGCGGCTGAAGCGCAGGAGCGGCGCAGGACCTTGTTCGACATGCTGTTCGGCAGGTCTTCCGAGCCGGCCGATACCGTCCCGGACAGACCCGCGCCGCGACGCACCACCCGACCGCGCAAGAAAATTACCTCTCCATCGCCGTCGGTGCGCGAGATCGTCACCCAACCGGAGACGACGGCACCACCGCCGACAGAGAAGCTCACCAATGCTCAGACAATCCTCGTCGTCGGCGACTTTCTGGCTGGCGGCCTCGGCGACGGTCTAACCGATGCATTTTCCGCCTCGCCCGGCATCGTCATCCAGACGCGCAGCAACGTCGCTTCCGGTCTTGTCCGCCAGGATTATTACAACTGGCCGCAGCAACTGCCTGATATGATGGATCAGCTGAAGCCGGCGATCGTCGTCGTGATGGTCGGCGCCAATGACCGCCAGCAGCTGATCGGTGACGGCCTCAACGAGAAATTCGGCACGGATCCCTGGTTCCTCGCCTATGAGGAACGCGTGCAGGAGTTTGGAAAGCTGGTGACGAGCCGCCACATCCCCCTGCTGTGGGTCGGCCTTCCTCCCTTCGGCTCCGATCAGATGACGGCGGATGTGGTCAAGCTCAATCAAATCTATCAGAGCCAGACGACCAGTGTCGGCGGCGAGTTCATCGACATATGGGATGGCTTCACCGACGAGAACGGCAAATACATCGTCACCGGCTCGGATATCAACGGCCAGCAGGTC
>JAGWJK010000952.1 GCA_028865845.1 Rhizobiaceae bacterium | reverse complement strand
CTGAAGGCCGCAGGTTCAAATCCTGCCCCCGCAACCAAACCTTTCCCTACAATCCCAATAAAGCTCCCTCGTGGGGCATTTTGCGTTTCCGGATGCCGGCTGCCGAAGCCTTAGACTCAAATCCTCAAGAACCGAACTATCGAAGGGGAGTCGCCTCAAAACCTGAACGCCACTTCCAGGTTCTGCCGGTCCTGCGCCACCACCTGGCAGGTCGTTTCGAAACCTTCGCCCTTGATCACCAGGACGAACTCCGAGGGAACGCCCAGCGAATTGGACACCGAGAGGGCGGCGCTGTCTTCGCCGAGGGATTTGACGGTGCAGTCGATCGTCGAGCGGCGGTCGTTGAACAGGATCGTGCCGGCCTTCAGCACCCTCCGGCGCGACCCGGCGGCGTGATCGGGGCGAATGGTGCTCCAGGAGACGCACTGGTTTCGCCCCTGATGCTTGGCGCGATACATCGCCGCGTCCGCCTGGGCGAGCAAGGTCTCGATATCCTTGCTGATGATCGACAGCGACGATATGCCGAAACTGGCCGTCACGTTCAGCGCGCCGTAGTCGCCGCGAAGCAGCTGCGATGAAACCGCCGTCCGCATCTTCTCGGCAACCGAGATCGCGCCCTCGCGATCGACATGCGGCAACACGATGGAAAATTCCTCGCCGCCGAGCCGGCCAAAGAGGTCACCGACCCTGAGGTTCGCCTTGCAGGTCTCCGCCACGGCGCGCAGCACCTCGTCACCCGCCGCATGGCCGTGCGTGTCGTTGACGCTCTTGAAATGGTCGATGTCAAGCACGATGCAGGCTAGGTCGTGCTGATGGCGCAATGCGAGCGAGATCAGTTGATCGGCCTCCTGCTTGAAGGCACGGCGTGTCAACGCCTCCGTCAGGCTGTCGGTCGCCGCCGATTGCAGCAACTCGATCCTGTCCATGGCTGCCCCTGCCAGTTCCTCGAGAATGGCAAGATCCTTGGCGCCGAACGATCGCGGCCGGCGGTCGATCGCGCATACCGTGCCGATGATGTGCCCTTCTCTCGTTCGCAGCGGAACGCCGGCGTAGAACCGGATATGGGCGTCGCCCGTTACCGCCGGATGGTGCGCAAAGCGCGAATCGGCAGTAGCGTCCTGCACGACGATCGCTTCCTCATAGTCGACGACATAGCGGCAGAACGTATCCTCGCGCGGAACCTCGTCGGCGGAGAGGCCCGAGCAGGCCTTGTACCATTGGCGATGGGCGTCGATCAGCGACACCAGCCCGATATCGATCGTGAAGATCTGCTTGATCAGGCGCACGATCCGGTCGAATCCTTCGTCCCTCGGGGTATCGAGCAGGTCGAGCTGTTCGAGCGCGGCCAAACGCTCGGCTTCCCGCCTCTTGGTATCTGCCGAAGACCTGCCGAACGCCCTTGCAACCGCCATTACCGCATTCCTCCCCCAAGCGAACCGATGATCAATACATCTCACATATTACTGAAATAATTGGATAACAACGGCCGACTTTCAGCAATGCGATCATAAGGCGGTAGCACCTATGATGCGCCGCGCGCGCCGCAACCACATCGTCGCCCGTAACGACGATACGGCCTTCGCCATGCTTCAAATCATGCAGGGCGCTTTGCGGCGACTCTTAACCTTCTAGGTGGCGCAAAACATGCAAACAAGGTTATGCGGAAGCGTCACGACAGTGCGCCAAGAAACCGCAGAGTGACTTAGATCGGGATTGCATGGGCGATCGGAGCTTTATTGCCCCGGCCCGCCGAAAAGATGGAAATAAGTCCAGGCAGCCAGGAACACGACTGCGATGACGAGAACCACCAGCAACTTCCGCAGTGCAGGCCGCGGCTTTTTCGGGGGTGGTGGTCTTCGAAACTTGATGACGTTGTCGTTCATGCGACTTCCGCTACCCGTTTTTGTGACGCCATGTCCAGCATTAACATGCGTCCACTCGTCGATCTTTCGAGCGCGCGGCGACCTTAACGTCGCCGCTGGAAAATCGATAGGCTGATCCAGATGCCGGAGGCGACTATTTGTAACGCACTTCCCGCAGCGTCATCGGCGCAAATAGCCGCCTGGCTTCCGCGGCCGTTCGATCGAGCGCGGTTATCGCCTGCGCGATGATGTCCTCGAGTGCCTGCGGGCTGCGACTGGCCTGTACGATCAGGGGGGCGCTGAGGCAGATCCTGAGCGCACTGGTCGGTTGGCCGTGCTGTTCGCCGGTGGAAACGGGCTGGCCGAGGCGTATGGCGGGCGAGCCGTCCTGCTCCACGGCGACGGCCTTGTAAACCGCCGTCGCTTCCGTGGTCGTCAGAACATTGTTGCCGTCGGCGTGCCATAACTCGAATGAGAAAACCGAAGGTATTTCATCCCAGCGCAGCTCCGCCGGCTCGGCCGATAGGCAGCGCCGATCGACAGGTCTGACATCGAGCAGCTCGAAGGCATCGTCGTTCGCGATCCGCGCGGTGACCGCGCTGGCAAAGGCGGACATGATCGCCGCGACTTTTTCGGGCGCGATGGCGAGGAATTGTTCGAGTTCGAACAGCGCGGCTTTCCAGCGCAGCAGAAGCCCGAAATTGGCGCGGTCCGGCAATGCTTCGCGCGCTGCCCAGTCATCCGGCCAGTCAGCCTTGGTGGAGTAATCCGCCAGTGCCTCGGG
>JAGWJK010000951.1 GCA_028865845.1 Rhizobiaceae bacterium | reverse complement strand
TTCGGTTGCGCCAGCCAGAACAACCTTGCCGCACAGGTCGCCAACCCGACCGATCTCATCGCGCCGCGCGCCATGTCGCCGATCGATGCCGATCAGCGCAGCAAGGTGATCGACAATTATCGCAACGGCACGGTGGCAACGAGCACCGCTACGGTGGGTGGCTTCGGCGCCAGCGGAAGCAACTCGGGTCAATGAGCATGAGGCTTGCCCGCCGGCGAAAGAGGACACAACGATGACCGCCATCGAATACGATATCAGAAAGACAGAGGCCGATGCCGAGGACGTGTCTCGTCAGGGCGATCTCGAAAACATCCGGCCGTTGCCGCGCATTTCCGTTCACGCGTTCTGCGAAAGCGAACAGCTGCAGGAGGTGATGGATCGCTGTGCTAATGATCGGCGCATGTCCAAGGTCAGCCTCCGGATCACCAGCGGCAGCACGGCTGCGGCGGCAAACATGTTCGCCTCGACGCCGACGCCCAATCTGATCATCCTGGAAACGCGCGCCAATCCCCGCAACCTCCTGGCCGAACTTGCGCCGCTTGCGGCCGTCTGCGATCCGACCACCAAGGTCATCGTCGTCGGCTACCACAACGATATCGGTCTCTATCGCGAGCTTATCCGCAACGGCATCTCCGAATATATCGTCCAGCCGGTGGCGATGACGGATGTGATGTCGGCGATGTCGGCGATCTTCGTCGATCCCGAAGCCGAGCCGCTCGGCAAGAGCATCGCCTTCATCGGCGCCAAGGGCGGGGTAGGGGCCTCTACGATCGCGCATAACTGCGCCTTCGGCATCTCCAACCTGTTTTCGACCGAGACCATTCTCGCCGACCTCGACCTACCCTACGGCACCGCTAACATCGATTTCGATCAGGACCCTGCACAGGGCATCGCCGAAGCCGTCTATGCGCCGGAACGACTGGACGAGGTCTTCCTCGACCGCCTACTGACCAAATGCTCGTCGCATCTGTCGCTGCTCGCCGCGCCCTCGATGCTCGACCGCGCCTATGATTTCGACGGCCAGGCCTTCCAGCCGATTCTCGAAGTCCTGCAGCGCAGCGCGCCCGTCAGCGTCCTCGACGTGCCGCATATCTGGACGGAGTGGAGCCGTTCGGTCTTGTCGACGGTCGATGAGGTCGTCATCTGCGCCGCGCCCGATCTTGCAAACCTGCGCAACGCCAAGAACATCCTGGACGCGCTGCGCAAGCTACGGCCCAACGACAAGCCGCCGCATCTGATCCTCAACCAGGTCGGCATGCCGAAACGCCCTGAAATCGGTCCCTCGGAATTCTGCGAACCGCTGGAGATCGAGCCGATCGCGATCATACCCTTCGACATCAACCTGTTCGGTAACGCCGCCAACAGCGGCCGGATGATTTCCGAGACCGATCCGAAGTCGCCGATCGCCGAAACTTTCTCGCAGATCTCGCACATCGTCACCGGGCGCGTCGCGGTGAAGAAGGCAAAGAAGGGCGGCCTGCTCGGCCTTCTGAAGCGTAAGTGATTGTTTGATTTCGCATGACGCCGAGGCCGCCGCAGGCGGCTCGACATCGTGCTCCAGCGTAGAATTGGATGGACGGCATGTTTGGCAAGCGCGGAAATGAAGGTCCTGCAAAGAGCGGAGGCATAGCGCCTCCGCCGATGGCGCCGCGTGCTTCGCCGGCTGCAACGGCCACTGCCTCCCCCTCGGTCTTGGTCGAGCCGTCGCGCGACGCGTCGCAGCAACGCCAGCAGGTCGCGGCTCCCTCCATGCAGACGCCGTCGCGCCGTCGTCCGGCACGCACTGAGGAATATTACGACACCAAGTCGCAGGTCTTTTCCGCGCTCATCGACACGATCGACCTGTCGCAGCTCTCCAAGCTGGACGCCGAGTCGGCTCGCGAAGAAATTCGTGATATCGTCAACGATATCATCACCATCAAGAATTTCGCGATGTCGATCTCCGAGCAGGAAGAACTGCTCGAGGACATCTGCAACGACGTTTTGGGCTACGGTCCGCTGGAGCCGCTGCTTGCCCGCGACGATATCTCCGACATCATGGTCAACGGCGCCGGCCAGACCTTCATCGAAGTCGGCGGCAAGACGATCGAGTCGGAAATTCGCTTCCGCGACAACACGCAGCTTCTGTCGATTTGCCAGCGCATCGTCAGCCAGGTCGGCCGCCGCGTCGACGAATCGAGCCCGATCTGCGACGCGCGCCTACCGGACGGATCGCGCGTCAACGTCATCGCGCCCCCGCTTTCGATCGACGGGCCGGCGCTCACCATTCGTAAGTTCAAGAAGGACAAGCTGACGCTCGACCAGCTCGTCCGCTTCGGGGCGATCACGCCGGAAGGGGCGACGATCCTGCAGATCATCGGCCGCGTCCGCTGCAACGTCGTCATTTCGGGCGGTACGGGCTCGGGCAAGACAACACTTCTGAATTGCCTCACCAACTATATCGACCGCGACGAGCGCATCATCACCTGCGAAGACACGGCCGAACTGCAGCTGCAGCAGCCGCATGTCGTGCGCCTTGAAACCCGGCCGCCGAACATTGAAGGAGAAGGCGAGATCACCATGCGCGATCTCGTCAAGAACTGCCTGCGTATGCGTCCTGAACGCATTATCGTCGGCGAAGTGCGCGGACCGGAGGTCTTCGACCTGT
>JAGWJK010000950.1 GCA_028865845.1 Rhizobiaceae bacterium | reverse complement strand
CGCCGCCACCGACCGCATGGGCAGCACGTCCACGCCGCACGCGCCGACCTATTCGTCGGTCGCCGCCTGGGGCGAAGCCTTCGGCGGCTGGGGTCGCTTCGACGGCAACGGCAATGCTGCGGCCATCCATAACGACCGCGGCGGCTTCATCGCCGGCGTCGACAGCGAGATCGGCGATGCCTGGCGCGCCGGTGTTGCCGGCGGCGTCACCTCGTCGAGCCTCGACGACGATGCCCGCAACAGCTCCGCCGATATCAACAGCTACAATCTGGCGCTTTATGCCGGCCGCTCCTTCGATGCGCTCAACCTGCGCTTCGGCGGTGCCTACAGCTGGCAGACGGTATCGATGAACCGCACGGTCGTGTTCCCCGGCTTCGACGAACGCGTCGGCTCCGACTATGATGCCCGCACCGGCCAGATCTTCGGCGAAGTCGGCTACAGCCTCAACTGGCGCGATGTCGCCTTCGAACCCTTTGCCGGCTTCTCCTTCGTTCATCTTGATACCGATGCGGCGCATGAGAAGGGCGGAGACGCAGCGCTTGACATGCGCGGCGACAACTTCAACGTCGCCTATTCCACCCTCGGCCTGCGCCTCGGCACCGTCTGGACGCTCAGCGACACTGCCGTGCTCACCCCGCACCTCTCGCTTGCCTGGCAACATGCCGCCGGCGACGTCGGTCCGTCGGCCAACCTCGCATTCGACACCGGCGACGCCTTCTCCGTCTCCGGAACGCCGCTCGCCAGAAACGCCGCCCTCGTCGAAGCCGGCGCAAACCTTGCCATCGGCAATACCATCTCCTTCGGCCTCTCCTACAAGGGAACACTGGCCGAGCACGCCCAGGATCATCAGATCAAGGGCGATCTCAATTGGAGGTTCTAAGAACAGGCGGCTTAACTCGATCGCTGGCGGTCAGCAGAGGATTGCTAGGCCCGATGCTCGAGATTTCCTCTCCGATGTGCCTAAAAAGCAGCGCGTCGGCCGATTGGCATTGTGGTCATTGTCAATGATGTGACGCCGGTCGGGCAAGCCGTCTTCGCGGCTTTTCCCGATGGTCGTATCGCCTCGGTCAAAACCAGTAGGTCAAGCCGAGGACCGGTCCGCTGAGCCGGGTGTCGAAAACGTGGCCGTTGCGGTCATAGTCCACATCAAGCTGTTTATAGCCCGCGGACGCGGAAAAATGGTCGTTGAAGCTATAGTTGACGGTCGCGAGCACCGACCAGGTGAACTTCGATTCGGCCCGAAACCGCCGATATCGCCTTGGGCTTGCAGAGAAAGCCTGTTGGTGATGGGCACAAAGGCACGGGCGCCAACAAGCGGATCAACCCATCCAAAGCCTTCCCCATAGGTGCGCGACAGGCCGAGCGCACGTACCGTCACGTCGTTGGAGAGGTGAGTTCTTCAGCGTGTTCATGTCAGGCAGCCGAATTGGTCTTGTCGCCGCGATCCGAGGATCGGGCGGTGCTCAGGGCCATTTCGATTAGATATGCCAGAAAGACCTTGCCATCGGCTTCGGCGAGGTATTTCGCAGTCTGCAGATGTTCGACGATATGCGAGCTTCTCATATTGCACCTTCCGTTCTTCCCCAACGCTCGCTTGCATTATCTCGCTGCAATATTAAGACAAAATCAATGGCGAGTAGTAAAAACTAATGCAACCGAAATCACAGCTTGCCTTTCAGGTCCGCCTCAGTTTCGTGTGGTATACGAATTGTGTCGCAACGATACGAACCGCCCTCGAGGCCGTATGCGATGTACGCGGTTCGCGTCCTGATACTCAGGGACACCAATTTTTACCATGGCATGACGGTGCCCAATTCTTGGGCGAGACTGCGCAGGAAACGGCGCATGACGTCCGCGCGCTCCTCCGCCATGGCGCGCCCGGCGGCGGTCTGCATGGTTTCCGGAAGCCGGAGCAATTTTACCTCGAAATGATCGATAGCGTAGCGACGATCGTCGAGCGGCCGTCTTTGCGCAAAAGGATCTTCACCATCGAATAGGCCGTTGCCAAGTTGACCGGCGATGGAGAAAACGCGTGCAAGGCCGATTGCGCCAAGCGCTTCCAGCCGGTCGGCATCCTGCAGGGCGCGCGCTTCGAGGGTCTCCGGCGGGATGTTAGCTGAGAAACTGTGGGCGCTGATGACATGACACGCCGCCTCGATCCGATCCGACGTGAAACCCAATGCGGCAAGGATAGGCCGCGCCGCTTCAGCGGAAAGCCGGGACGCGTGCGCGCGGTCGGGATGGTTCTTCGGCAGGTTCACCCAATCGTGCAGATAGGCGGCCGCGATGATGACCTCTTCGTCGCCACCGCCTTCGGTCGCGGCAATCTGCAGCGCCGCACGCATCACCCGGCGCGCGTGGTTGATATCGTGGCTGGCGTCCGTGCCGTCGTCATGGGCGAGAAATTCGGCTTCGAGCCGAGCGATCAGGTCTTGTTGATGCATATCGGGAGCTTCGATCAGTTGGCGAGAATGAATTGGGCGGCGGCGGTGAGCGTGTCGAAGACCGGCGATCCCGTGGCGGCGAGCGCGGCCGGTGCCTGCATGCCCGTGGTGACGAGTGCCGTGCGGATGCCGAGAGGATTTGCGGCATCGAAATCATCCACGGTATCCCCGATCAGCCAGCAGCTTTCGGGCGCAATGCCGAGATT
>JAGWJK010000034.1 GCA_028865845.1 Rhizobiaceae bacterium | reverse complement strand
ATGAGTTGGCGGAGTTCAGCTTTTCCGGAGCGCGGTTTCGCCAGGCAAATATCGCAGCTGCGGCGGTTGGAATATCGATCGTTCTTGCATTGCTGTTGCGGCTCAACGATCCCTGGTGGGCGGGGATCAGCAGCTTCATGTGCGTGCAGGCGAGCCACCCGCAATCCTGGCAGAAGGGCGCATTGCGGATCATCGGCACTCTCATCGGCGCGGCTCTCGGATTCATTCTGGTGCCCTGGGTGGTCTACAATCCCGTCGCCACGGTCCTCTTATTGTTTTCCGTGGGCACGATTTCCATCCTTGGGGCCTTGCTCAGCCCTCACAGCTATGCCTGGCTGCTGGGCGGCATCACCATGATGATGGTCACGCTCGGCTCCCTGAACGATCCGGCGCTGGTCCTGACCATCGCCTATTATCGTGCCGCCGAGATCATATTGGGTACGGCCATCGCCGTGCTGATGACCCGGCTGTTTGCACCGCGCACTGCCGGGCCGGCTGCCGTTCCGCCGGGATGGCACAGCCTTCTGACCTCGAATTGGCATTCCTTGTCGCATGCCATGCGCACGGGAATGGCTGTCGCAGCTGTGCCGGTCGTCTGGCGGCAGCTGGAATTGCCCGATCTCAGCCAGATGGCGATCTCGATCGGCGCGGTCATGGCCGTTCCTGTTCTCACCGGCGTTCCGGCGCAGGATCAGTCGGCTATCAACCAGCGCATGTTGCAGCGGGTCGTCGGCTGCCTGTTGGGCGGCGGCTTCGGCGCACTGCTTTTGGTATTCTCGATCAGCCAGTCCTTCGTGCCGTGGCTGCTGATGATCATGGCCGGCACGTGGCTGGCGATGCAGATACAGAGCGGCCAGCACGGTATGGCGACCGTCGGCGCGCAGGCGGCGATCGCGTTGATCCTCACCTTCGTGCAGAGCACCGGGCCGGCTCTCGGCCTGCTGCCGGCGCTGGATCGCGTCGCCGGCATGCTCGGCGCCATCGGCCTTCTCCTGCTGATCAACCTCTTGCTCGGCGCGCCTATCGGGGCGCAGTCGATCGAGGATGGCGGGCCACGGCGCGAGCGAAATCCTTAGCGTTGCGTCATGGGCTGGGCCACGCCGTTCGAGGTCATCGCAAGGCTCAGGCGGCCATGGCCTGCTTGCCCTCGAAAATGAGGTCGAGGAATTCGGAAAGCCAGGACTTGAGCGCCGAATCGAAGAGCATGCGGCCTTCGAGATGCTCGCGCCCCTGCTGCGCATTCGGCATGCAGAAACGATGTTCGCCATGCACGACCCAGCGCTGCATCATCGCCCGGGTCAGCTCGGCGTGGAACTGCAGCCCCCAGGCATTATCGCCGTAGCGGAAGGCCTGGTTCGGATAGGTCTCGCCCTTGGCCAGAAGGTCGGCGCCGCGCGGCAGGTCGAAACCTTCGCGATGAAAATGGTAGACCATTTGCGGCCAGCGCATCAGCAACCGGCCCTTTTCCGTTGGCTGCAATGCATACCAGCCGATCTCGGTCTTGCCGTCGTCGCGCGCCTTGACCTTGCTGCCGAGATGGCGGGCGAGCATCTGCGCGCCGAGACAGATACCGAGATAGGGGCGATTTTCCTTGAGCGGGACGTCGAGCCAGTTGATTTCCGTCTTGACGAATTCGTCCGGATCGTTGGCGCTCATGGGGCCGCCGAAAACGACGGCGCCAGCATGGCCATCGAGCGTGGTCGGCAGGCTTTCGCCCAGGACCGGGCGGCGAATATCGAGATCATAGCCCTTCTGCAGCAGCATCTGGCCGACACGGCCGGCGCTGGAGCGTTCGCCGTGCAGGACGATCAGCACGGGGCGCCACTTGCCGCGCTCCGGTGCCTCAATCATCATTGTCCGTCTCCATGGGATGGCCCGGCGCCCGTGCCGCCGCTTCCTGGCGCTTCATGACGCGCTCACGGTCGGAAATGCCCATGAGATCGGCAATGCGCCATATCGCATGATCTTCCATCTCGCTGCGCTCACCATCGGCATAGACGATATCCCAGAGGATACCGAGAAGCTCGAGGCGCTGTTCGGCATTGAGGTGGCGCTTGAGATCGGAGGTGAAGCGGTAGTAATCGACGGCCTCGCTTTCGGCCTCCTCGCCGGCGGCGATCAACGCTTCGAGCTGGCGGCCGTCGAGACCATACTGGTTCTTCAGCAATTTGCGCAGCCGCTTCTTCTCGCTCTCGGCAATCTTGCCGTCGGCCTCCATGACCTGGATGCACAAGGCTGCGACGGCGATGCGCGGGTCGTCGGGTGCAAAACCTGACTTGGGACGATCCGAGGCTAGGTTCTGGAAGAATTGCTGGAAGCGTTCAAACATTCGAATCCATTCTTAGAGCGAGACAAGCATGGCGCCATCCTTCGCCAGCGATGCCGATTGCATCGCAGGCGAAGAGTTTCATGCCTAAAACAGCTTGAGCCGTGTCTTGGGTTCCGGCTCGAGCTGGGGATTTTTGACACCCGGGTCATCCGGCGCACCGCCGAAGAAGGGTTTGGGCTCCGGCTCTCGGGCCAGCTCGGGTCTCGCCGCGACGGGCGCTGCGACCTTGGCCGGCTTCGGCGCGGTAGGTTCCAATTCTATAACAGACGTATCGGCAGCCGGCGAAGCAACTGTCGGTGAACTGGATCTTGGAAGAGGTGCGGGGCGGACCGATGCTGCCTCCCGCATGGGCGGCAGCGTCTTCAGTGCAGCATCCACGGAGACGGCGGTGCCTTCCTCCACCGGCCCTTCGAGCTGGCCGAAAGGCGCCTTCCATTCGAAGGCGTCTAGCCGGCCGGTCACCGGCGAGAGCGGCAGCCATTTTTCCGAGACGACGCCGTCGGCCACCCAGGCTGGATCGCGCGGTGCGCGCAACGCCTGCGCCATCCAATGGCGGACGCGGCCCTGATCGTCGGTCTCCGCTTCCTCGATATCGGCAAGCAGCAGGAAGGCGCCTTCACGGGCATCGATGCGCGCCGCGGCCTCGGCCTTGCTGCGGGCCTTCGCGAAGTCACGGGCATCGAGTGCGGCCTTGGCAGTGATCAGCAGCGATTCGATATTGTTCGGGCGTATCGCTTCCAGACGCTCGGCCCGTTTCAACCGATCGGCGACGGAATCGCCGCTGCGGGCACGGACATAGGCTTTGCCGATCTCGGGATGTGGCCCGGCCTTCCAGACCTGTTCGAGAATGGAAGCCGCCTTGCGTACCTTGTCTTCGCGAAACAATGCTTTTGCGGCAACCAGCGCGGCCGGCACGAAATCGGCAACGAGCTTCAGTGCTGCGAGGCCATCGTCCCGCGCACCCGCCGGATCGTTTTCCAGCCGATCATTGGCGCGCGCCGTCAAAAGCACCGCACGCTGCCTGTTGGCGGCGTCCTTGTCGATGACGCGGGCCGCCTTCTGCTGGTCGAGAAGCCTGATGGCGTCGTCCCAAAGGCCGGCCTTGCTGCGATATTCCAGCGTCGCCTGGGCGGCCCAGGGGAGATAGGGCGCCTGCTCGGCGGCCTTTTCGGCATATTGCCGTGCCGCTTCGTGCGCGCCGAGACGCTTGGCTTCGAGATAAAGGCCACGCAAACCGAGTTCACGGGTTTCCGGATCGTTGGCCATCAGCTCGAATTTCTGACGGGCCTCGTCATGCTTGCCCTCGATCAGAGCGGCCTGCGCTTCGAGCAGGTTGATCAGCGGTTCCTGATCGGCGCGGATCAGGCCGCGCGTGCGTGCCGCCATCTTGCGGGCGAGCAGCGAATTGCCGGCGCCGGCGGCAATCAGGCCTGTCGACAGCGCCTGGTAGCCGCGGTCGCGCTTGCGGGCACGGAAATAGCGCGTGACGGAATGAGGTGAAGTCCAGATCAGCCGGATCAGCCACCAGACAACCATGACTGCCGCGATGAGCGTGATCAGAATGGCGGCGGCAACGATTAGCTTGGTCTGGTAAAGTTCGCCTCCCCAGACCAGCGAGAGATCGCCGGGGCGATCCGCAAGCCAGGAAAAGCCGTAGCCGAGCAGCAGGACGAGAATGGCGAAGATAATCAGTCTGGTCATCGTCTCCCGTCCTCAGCTCTGTTTTCCGGTATTGGCAATCGCCTTCGACAAGGCTTCGCCGACCAGGTCCTCGACGCGGCTGCGTGCCTCGAGCGACTGCTTGAAGGCGGCGGAGGCTGATTTGGCGGCGGCGGGCAGATTGTTCCATTCGGTCACGGCGCCCGGCAGGTCGCCGTTCCGGACCTTGTCCTCGAAACGGGCGGCGATCGCCTCGACACTGTCGCCCTGGACATTGCCAACGGGGCGCACCTGTACCAGGGATTTGGCGCCGGTCAGCAGCCGGTCGCTCCAGCTCTGGTTGGGATCATCCTGCTCGGTCGAAGCGACGATCGCGTTCGCGACGTCGGAAACCTGGCGTATAAGGTCGGCACGCGAGGGAATGCCGGTCTGCGCAAAATTCCTGAGGTCGGCAACGGCCGGATCGTCCGGCGCGACATTGGCAAAGGTATCCAGTTCAGGCTGGAAAGGACCACCGCGATCGATCGCCGCCTTCAGCGCCGCTGCGGCGATGGCGCGGGCAACGGCACTTTCCTGGCTCGGGCCGCTCAGCTTCTTTTCCGCATCGTCGAGACGCTTGCTGACATCTGCGTCGGAAGAGGCCTGGCTTTGCGTCACCTGATCGAGGCTCGACTTCAATTGCGCGACCTCGTCGGACAGCGCGGCAATCTTCTGATCGGCGTCGCCATTGCCGGTCGAGGATGAGCCGCCGGTGGCCTTGCCATCGGCTACCGCTGCTTCCAGAGCCGTGACGCGGGTTGCAAGGGTCGTATCGGAGGCAGCGGCGGGTGCCGCGGCAAGATTGGCGACCGTTTGCTTCAGCCCGTCGATTTCGGAGGAAAGCGCCGCAATATCCGCGGAACTGTCCTTGGTCCGGTTGCCGGGCAGGAAGCCCGCATATTGAATGGCGCCGGCGCAGATGAGCGCGATCAGGCCTCCGACGATGCCCGCGGCGATAAGGCCTGATGTTGCGCCCTGCTGCCTGGAAATGGGCGGTTGCTCTGCCTGGTAAGGCCGCGTCGGCTCTGGCTCGCGGGGTGGCGAAGCGGTGGCTGCCTCTTCCCTCGTCTCTGCCTTCAAAGGTTCGCTTGGCTGCTCGGGCTCGCTTTCGACTTCGCCGATCGGCTCCTTTTCGGCCTCCAGCGGCATTTCCACCTCATCGGCGGACGAGCTTCCGGGTTCGCTGTGATTGCGTTCCGTCATCTCTTCGGACCCTGTCGTCCGGGAGATTTCCTCGGCTTCCAGGTCGATGATAACGGGTTCATCGGTGGGCTTCGAATGGTGTGGCGGATTTCCCGATACCATGAGGTCCTCTTTTCATGCGCTGCAACGAAGTTAGACAGACAAGTCGATTATGGAAAGAGGTTAGATCAAAATTGCGGCATTAGTCCCGCGCCAGGAGCGCCAGAAGGCTGTCTTCATCCGGCATGGCGGCGATTTCGATATGTGCACGCAGACGTTCCGGTACGGTTTCCCCAATCGCGTCGCTGAGGCACAGGAATCGGCTTCGGGAAAGTGCGTCCGGATGCTCCCGCGTGAACGTCAGGTTGAAGAAGCGAAGCGCCGTTTGGCGGGAGTAAAACAGGATGGCATCGACATGATCGGCGAATAAGATTTGCCGGAGGCAGCCCTCGTCCGGCTGTATATCTTCCATCCGATAGCATTCGACGATCTCAAGCGGGACTGCGAATTCCGCCAGTCGCGTCTCGAAACCTGCAGCGCGCGGACTTCCGGTAAGATAGAGCAGCGGCGCGTTCGGGATTGTGGCAAGGCTGTCGGCGATCATATCAGCCAATTCGCCGCCGCTGCCCTCGGACACGAAAATCCTGCTGAATCCGATGTTTGCAGCTTCTTCGGCGGTTGCCTTGCCGACCGCAAATAATGGCCGGGCACGATGAGGTGTCACAAGCTCGCCGAGTTCAGCCAGGGTGCGGATGGCTTCGGCGCTGGTCGCGACGATCGCTCCCGCCGTCAGTGACAAGGCCTGCCGCGCCGCCTCTGCATCATGAAGGGGTCTCGAAAGCGGCAGCAGGACTGCTTCGTGTCCCATTGCGTTTAGTCGTCGTGCGGTGCGTTCGCCTTGATGGGCAGGACGGGTGACGACGACACGCATCGGCATCAGGTCCAGTCTTCGAAGAAATTGCTGCCCGCCTCGGCGCGAATGGCCTGGCCGGCATTGGTGCCGAGCGCCTCGGCATCGCGGCGATGCCCTTCGATGGTGGTGGTGTGCACGGTCTGGCCGTTTGGGGTGAGGATCATGCCGAAGAAGCGGATATGATCGCCTTCGCAGACCGCATAACCGCCGATCGGCGTACGACAGGAGCCATCGAGTGCGGCAAGAAAGCCGCGCTCGCACGAGACGGTGTCATAGGTCGGCCCATCGTTGATGGCGGCGAGCAGATCGTTGACCCTGCCATCGCCGATCCGGCTTTCAATGGCGATCGCGCCCTGAGCCGGCGCCGGCGGAAAATCATCCGGATCGAGCAGATCGGTGATCACGTCGACCTTCCCGAGCCGCTTGAGACCGGCGAGCGCCAGCAGCGTTGCGTCGGCCTGGCCTTCTTCCAGCTTGCGCAACCGGGTTTCGACCGAACCACGAAAGGTAATGACGTTGATGTCGGGACGAAGGCGACGGATGAGCGCCTGACGACGCAGCGACGCGGAGCCGACGATCGCGCCGTGCGGCAGGTCGATCAATTTTGGCGCGGTGCGGCCGATCACGACATCACGGATGTCCTCGCGGGGCAGAAAGGCCGACAGCGCTAACCCTTCCGGCAGCTTTGTCGCCATGTCCTTGGCGGAATGCACGGCGAAATCGAGTTCTCCGGAGGTCAACCGCTGTTCCAGCTCCTCCGTGAAGAGGCCCTTGCCGCCGATCGCAGCGAGCGAGCGATCGGTGATGCGGTCGCCCTTGGTGGTGAGGACGACGATCTCGAACATTTCCTCGGGCAGGCCATGGGCGGCCATCAGGCGGTCACGCGCCTCGTGCGCTTGCGCCAGTGCGAGCGGGCTGCCGCGCGTGCCGATCCGGAAAGGTTTTGTTTGCATCCGCTTTGATCCGTTGTTACCGACAGTTCCCGTAACCATATTTCCGCTTCATCGCAATCGACCAACAGGCAACGAACGGCTTCCATGGCGTCCATTCTTCGTATTCTCGGCATCGAAACAAGCTGCGACGAGACCGCCGCGGCTATCGTCGAGCGCCTTGACGACGGCACCGCCATGGTCCGCTCCGATGTCGTGCTGAGCCAACTCGACGAACACAGCGCTTATGGCGGCGTCGTGCCGGAGATCGCCGCCCGCGCGCATGTCGAAGCGCTGGATACGCTTATCGACGAAGCGTTGAAACGCGCCAATGTGTCGCTTGCAGACGTCGATGCGATCGCGGCGACCTCGGGACCGGGGCTGATCGGTGGGCTGCTCGTCGGTCTGATGACCGGCAAGGCGATCGCCAAGGCGGCAGGCAAGCCGCTCTATGCCATCAACCATCTAGAGGGTCACGCCCTGACGGCAAGGCTGACGGATGGTCTCACCTTTCCCTATCTGATGCTGCTCGTCTCCGGCGGCCATACGCAACTGATTCTGGTGCGCGGCGTCGGCGAGTACGAGCGCTGGGGAACCACCATCGACGATGCGCTGGGCGAGGCCTTCGACAAGACCGCAAAGCTTCTGGGACTGCCCTATCCAGGCGGCCCTGCCGTCGAGGCCGCGGCCCGAAAGGGTAATGCCGATCGGTTTGATTTCCCGCGGCCGCTCGTCGGTGAAAGCCGGCTCGATTTTTCCTTTTCCGGGCTGAAGACCGCCGTGCGCCAGGCAGCGACGGCGATTGCGCCGGTGACGGAGCAGGATATCGCCGATATCTGCGCCTCGTTCCAGAAAGCGATTTCGCGGACGCTGAAAGACCGTATCGGCCGAGGCCTGCAGCGCTTTAAAACGGAATTTCCGAAGACGGCGGAAAAGCCGGCTTTGGTGGTCGCCGGCGGGGTCGCAGCCAATCTCGAACTGCGCCGGACGCTGCAGGATCTCTGCGATCAAAATGGCTTCCGCTTCATTGCCCCGCCCTTGAACCTATGTACGGACAACGCCGTCATGATCGCCTGGGCAGGATTGGAACGGATGGCCAACGGCGTCGCGTCCGATGATCTCGACGTGCAACCGCGGTCGCGCTGGCCGCTCGATCAGAAGGCTGAGACGGTCCTCGGGCACGGAAAACGGGGAGCAAAAGCATGAGCGGCAATGAACGGATCGTCGTCATCGGCGCCGGCGCCTTCGGCACCGCGCTCGCAGCGGTCATAGCGCTGACGGGCAAGAGCGAAGTGACACTGATCGGCCGGAACGCCGCCTTGATCGTCGATCTCAATGCCGATCGCGTGCATGATGCGGCGCTACCGGGTATCCAGCTCCCGGATGCGCTGCAGTTCTCCGCTGAGCCGGATGCGATTTCAGGTGCGGGTATCGTGCTTTTCGCGATGCCGTCGCAGGCGCAGGCGGATGCAGCGCGCCGCTATGGCCCCTATCTCGCCCCCGACGCCGTGGTCGTCACCTGCGCCAAGGGCATCGACAAGGTCTCCGGCGATCTCCTGACGGACATGCTGGAGCGGGAATTGCCGCACCATGCGATTGCTGTTCTCTCCGGACCGGGGTTTGCTGCCGATATCGCCAAGGGATTGCCGACGGCGATGGCGATTGCGGCAGCCGATATGGCCGTGGCCGAACGGCTCGCCGAGGCGCTATCCGGCCGCACGTTCCGGCTCTATGCCTCTTCCGACCGCATCGGTGTGCAGCTCGGCGGCGCATTGAAGAATGTATTGGCAATCGCCTGCGGCATCGTCGAGGGCAGGGGTATCGGCGATTCGGCGCGGGCCGCTCTGATCAGCCGCGGCCTTGCCGAAATGTCGCGCTTCGTCTCCGCCAAGGGCGGTAAGGCGGAAACGGTGCGCGGGCTTTCCGGTCTTGGCGATCTGGTATTGACCGCGACTAGCCACCAATCGCGCAACCTGCGCTTCGGCATCGCACTCGGCCGCGGTGAAACCGCCGACCCTTCGCATGGCGATCTCGTCGAAGGCGCCCATGCTGCCTCGCTGGCAGCGCGTCTCGCCCAGGGTCTGGGTGTCGACATGCCGATTACGGAAGCGGTTTCGGCCATCATCGACGGCAGCCTGGACATCCCGACTGCCATTGAGCAATTGATGACGCGGCCGATTACGACGGAATAGGCCGGTTGCTTGAACGGCGGGTTATTACTGGATATATTACCGGTAATAGGTCGGAGGCCGCAATGAGCACTTCCCAGAAACGCGCAATTCAAAACTATCGTTCACGTCTCGAAGAGCGTGGCCTAGCTCGCTTCGAGGTATTGGGGCGCGATGAAGATCGTGCGTTGATCAGAGCGCTTGCCCGGCGGCTGGCTGCAGGTGGGGCCGATGCAACGCATATTCGGGACGTGCTGACACAGGCAATTTCTGAAGAGACGCCGACCAAGGGTGGCGTGTATGATTGGCTGCGTAATTCGCCCCTTGTTGGAGCAGATCTCGATCTTGAACGTGTCCGCGGCAAAGTGCGCGAGATCGATCTGTGAAGCGCTATTTGCTGGATACCAACATCATCAGCAATGCGACCAAGCCTGAGCCCTCACCCGATCTTGCCAGATGGCTGAAAGGCCAGATCAACGGTGATCTATGGATTGCAGCTTCCACGATCGCCGAAGTTCAACGCGGCATCCTGATAAAGCCGGCTGGGCGTAAGCGAGATGAGCTCGAAGCGTGGTTTTTCGGGGCGCAGGGGCCTCTCACCTATTTCGCAGGCCGTATTCTTCCCTTCGACGAACAGGCGGCATTGGTCTGGGCGCAGCTCATGGCGGAAGGCCGGGCGGTGGGGCGGCAGCGAGACCCGATGGACATGCTGATCGCCTCGGTCGCCATTGCGAATGAATGCATTATCGCGACGAACAACGAGGCGGACTTCTGGGGTCTCGATATCGTCAATCCGATGCGCGCAGAAACATGGTGACCTGCGGCGCGTAACGCTTTATCCATCACCGCCGATACTCTTGAATTTCATGGGAGAATAAAACCAATGCTGTTTGCTTTTGTCTGCAAGGATAAGCCGGGTCACCTGAATGTCCGCATCGAGACGCGTCCCGTTCATGTCGAGCACCTGAACAAGCTGAACGCCGAGGGTACGCTAAAGATGGCAGGGCCTTTCCTTGACGCTGAGGGCAAGCCGTGCGGCAGCCTGGTCATCGTCAGCGCCGAGAACATCGAAGCGGCGAAGGCAATTGCGGATTCCGATCCCTATACCAAGGCCGGCCTGTTCGAGAGCGTCGAAGTCCAGCCGTTCAACTGGGTCTTCAACAATCCGGAGGCGTAAGTCGTGGCGCATTGGCTTTATAAATCCGAGCCGGCCTCCTGGTCTTGGCAGGCGCAGAAAGACGCCGGCGAGAAGGGCACCGAATGGACCGGCGTTCGCAACTATCTCGCGCGCAACAACATGCGGGCGATGCAGATCGGCGATAAGGGTTTCTTCTACCATTCCAATGACGGATTGGAGATCGTCGGTATCGTCGAGGTCTGCGCGCTGTCGCATCAGGATTCAACCGCCAAGGACGATCCGCGCTGGGATTGCGTCGATATCCGGGCGGTGCGCGACATGCCGAAGCCGGTATCGCTGAAGGATATCAAGGCCAATCCGAAGCTTGCGCAGATGTCGCTCGTCACCTCGATGCGGCTTTCGGTGCAGCCGGTAACGGATGACGAATGGCTCGAAGTCTGCCGCATGGGCGAACTCGATAATCCCCTCGCGTGAAATCTTGCCGCCTGATCCAGGGTCTTGGGCTCGAGGACGATGTGAAGACCGATCCGCAAAGTTTCATCCGCGCCAACACCAGTATCCTCGTGCCGCCGCATGTGCCGGAAATCCGGCTGCATCTGGCGGACGGGGCGCATGATCTCTGGCTGAAGACCGAGGATGAACTTGAAGAGATTGGCTTGCCGCCGCCCTTCTGGGCCTTTGCCTGGGCTGGTGGGCAGGGGCTTTCTCGTTATATCCTCGATCATCCCGGCGAGGTCGCAGGCAAGACGGTGCTTGATTTCGCCAGCGGTTCCGGGCTTGTGGCGATTGCAGCCAGGCTTGCGGGCGCCAGCCATGTGCTTGCCGCCGATATCGATCCATGGGCCGGGACGGCGGTGCGATTGAACGCTGCCGAAAACGCAACGGCGCTCGATTTCATCGGGGAAGATCTCATCGGTCGAATGATCGATGCCGAGGTCGTCCTCGCCGGCGACGTGTTTTACGATCGCGATTTCGCCGATCGTCTTGTTCCGTGGTTCCGGATGCTGGCCGAAGCTGGCCGTGTCGTTCTCGTCGGGGATCCGGGTCGCGCCTATCTGCCCAAGGATCGCCTTGAGCAATGCGCCACCTATCAGGTGCCGGTGACGCGGGCGCTGGAGGACAGTGAAGTCAAAAAGACGACGGTTTGGCGCTTCTCCGCGAAATGACTGATGTCAGGGGCGAATCACGCAGACGCCCATTTCATAGGAGCAGGCGCTGCGGGCGAGCCTCAAATCGATGACTTTGGCTTTCGGCCTGAGTTGTGGCGCAGAATCGGTGCGGTAAATGGAATAGCCATCCGCCAGCACGTAGGTTCCGCCATCAGCCTGATAGACGCTGGTGTTTCCCGCATAGGTGTCGCCGCTACCGGCGCGTCGCTCCTCGGGAAGGACGATCCTGATATCTCGCGCCTGCGTTTCATGCTGGGGCCAGGAAATCTGGCGCAGGGAAACCGGACCATAGTGGCGGAACGGCTTGTGCCCGTGGTGATGATCACGATCATCACGATAATCGCCCGCTGAAACCGAGAGCGGGGCAAGAACAGCGGCGGCTGCCAAAACGAGCGTGACTGCCTTCAAAAGATGCTGCGCCATGGTTCGTCCCGAGCTCCAAATCCTTAACGAATTATGAAGAGCACAGTGCCGCAAGAGCGATCCTAAGTCCACTCGGAAGGCGGGAAAATTGCGCCTGGTAGCCTATTGGAGAATGCCGTTCGCGCCCACTCGCCAAAAGCGTTACGACCCGAATCGATTAAATTCGAGGCAGACAGCAATTGTGCTTGTCGACATGGCCTTACGTGATTAATGGTCGCAATTGATGCAACGCACACAGCACTTCCCCCACGTGCGTTGCCCCGGAAGCATCCGGGATCGAAGCGTATCGTAACGCCGCGAGGTTCTGATGGCGAACGTCACACAAAACCGGCCCTTGTCGCCGCATCTGCAAATCTACAAGCCCATTCCCACCATGGTCATGTCGATCGTCCACCGCATCACCGGCGGGGCGCTTTATTTCGGCACGATTCTCGTCGCCTGGTGGTTGATCGCCGCCGCCACGGGTCAGGGCTATTTCGACCTGGTCAACTGGATCATGGGGTCGATCATCGGCAAGATCATCCTGCTCGGCTACACCTGGGCCCTGTTGCACCACATGCTTGGCGGCTTCCGTCATTTCATGTGGGACCTGGGTTATGGTTTCGACAAGGAATTCTCGACCAAGGTTGCCAAGGCGACGATCATCGCTTCGCTCTGTCTGACCGTGCTGGTCTGGATCATCGGCATCGCCATCCGGCTCTGAAGGGTATTTCTCATGGATATGCGTACTCCCC
>JAGWJK010000949.1 GCA_028865845.1 Rhizobiaceae bacterium | reverse complement strand
CCTTGGCACCGACTTCGCCGTTGTAGGCGATGTAGTCGTCATAGGCGATGGTGTTCGCGCGAATGAAGCCGCGTTCGAAATCGGAGTGGATGACGCCGGCCGCCTGCGGGGCCTTGGTGCCCTGTTCGATCGTCCAGGCACGCGTTTCCTTCGGGCCGACGGTGAAATAGGTGATGAGGTGGAGCAGCTTGTAGCCGGCGCGGATAAGGCGATCGAGACCGGCTTCATCGAGGCCGAGCGCGGCCAGGAACTCTGTCGATTCTTCCTCGGGCAATTGCGCGACTTCCGCTTCGATGGCGGCGGAGATGATCACCACTTCCGAATTCTGTTCCTTCGCCATGGCGGCGACGGCGGCAGTATGCTCGTTGCCGGTCGCAGCATCGCCTTCGGCGACGTTGCAGACGTAAAGGACCGGATGTGAGGTCAGAAGGTTCAGGCCCTTGAGGATACGCAGTTCTTCGGCGTCGAGCGTCGACAGCAGCGTGCGCACCGGCTTGCCTTCGTTGAGCAGCTTCAGCGAGGCTTCCATGATCGGAAGCATCGCCATGGAGTCCTTGTCCTTGCCGGTCGCGCGCTTGCGCGTCTGGTCGGTGCGGCGCTCGAGGCTTTCGAGGTCGGCGAGCATCAGCTCGGTCTCGATCGTCTCGGCATCGGCGACCGGATTGATGCGGCCTTCGACGTGGGTGATGTCGCTGTCTTCGAAGCAGCGCAGCACGTGCACGATGGCGTCGACTTCGCGGATATTGGCGAGGAACTGGTTGCCGAGACCTTCGCCCTTGGAAGCGCCACGCACCAGGCCGGCAATGTCGACGAAGGAGATACGCGTCGGGATCAGCTCTTTCGACTTGGCAATGTCGGCGAGCTTGCGCATGCGCGGATCGGGAACCGCCACTTCACCCGTGTTCGGCTCGATCGTGCAGAAGGGATAATTCGCCGCCTGCGCGGCCGCCGTTTTGGTCAGCGCGTTGAACAGAGTGGACTTGCCGACATTCGGCAGCCCGACGATACCGCATTTGAAACCCATGGCACCTTGTCCATATCTTGAAAATCTTTGCAGTGCGTATGGGGTAAGGGCCGTTGCGGGTCAAGTCTTGCAGGTGAGAAGCGCCGTTTTTCCGGCAGAAACGCGGCTTTCAGGACAGGGCGGCCCAAAACGCGGGCACCCACGCGAAGCTCGGATGGCCACATTACGCTTGGACGCGGGTATCGGTCGCTCACGGCCGATTGATCGCCCAAGCGAAGCCAGGGTTGCTCTTTTCCTTGAATGGGTGGTTGCGGTGCGATATAGATCTGCTATCAGCCACACAATATTTTCCTCTGTCATCAACGGTGCCTCCGATGAGTGACAATGACGTTGTCCTAAAGCCGAAAACGAAGCCGAAGGTCGATAGGCCGAAGCTTTACAAGATCATACTCGTCAATGACGATTACACACCGCGCGAATTCGTCGTGATGGTGCTGAAGGCTGTCTTTCGCATGAGCGAGGAGACCTGCTATCGCGTGATGATGACCGCACATAAGCTGGGCACCTGCGTGGTGATGGTCTGCGCCAAGGACATTGCCGAGACTAAAGCCACCGAAGCTATCGACCTCGCTAAAGAGGCAGGCTTCCCGCTGATGTTTACCACCGAACCGGAAGAATAGGCTAGCGCGTCAGCCCGCGGTCGGGCGGCGAATCTGGAAGCCGGTCTTGTTCTGTACGAAGCCGCAATTGGCGTAGAAGCGCAGCGTTGCCGGCTCCTTCGAACCTGTCAGCAGCATCACCTTGTAGCAGCCCTTTTCCCAGGCGATATCGATCGCCGTGGTGATTACCGCGCGTGCAAGGCCGCGCTGGCGATGGTCGGCATGCGTCACGACATTTTCGATTAGCGCATAGGGCGCGCCGCCGCGCGTAAGATTGGGGATCACGACGAGGGTAATGGAGGAGACGGCGAGATCGCCTTCAAAAGCTGCAAAGATCGTCATGCCGGGCTGGGCCAGGATCTCGCTGAAGCGCTTTTCAGCCTCCGCCGGATCGATCGCCGGATCTTCCGTGTTGAGATGACGATAGAGGGCGAGCAGGGTAGGGAGATCGCCGTCCGCGACCGGGCGGATCACAACCCTCCCGGCATCGTCCTTCACCGTCTGCGCCATCTCAATCGTCTTTCTTGCCGAACATCTTCTTCAGCATGTCCGCCATCGGGCCGCTTTCCGGCATTCGCGGCTGGTTGTGATTGCGAGCCTGATGAATGTGCGATTTCGCGACCGGCTTTTTCTCCGCCTTTGGAGCAACGTCTTCGGCCTTACCGCCAAGGGCGAGCGCTATCTTGTTCATCAGCTGCGAATCCTCGCCGCGCACCAGCATGTCGGCATTGTCGGCCAAAGCGTCAAACAGCGGCTCCAGCCAGCCCTGATCGGCCTTGGCGAAATCGCCCAGTACGTGGTTGTGCACCAGTTCCTTGACGCCGGGATGACCGATGCCGAGGCGCAGACGGCGATATTCGCGGCCGCAATGAGCGTCGATCGACTTGATGCCGTTATGGCCGCCATGACCGCCGCCGGTCTTCAGCCGCGCCTTGCCGGCCGGAAGGTCAAGCTCGTCGTAGATGACGACGAGATCGGCAGGTTCGAGCTTGTAGAACCGCATAGCCTCGCCGACAGCTTCGCCGGAAA
>JAGWJK010000948.1 GCA_028865845.1 Rhizobiaceae bacterium | reverse complement strand
CTCGACGTCTATGAGCAGGAGCCGCTGCCGCTCGATCATCCGTTGCGCAGCGCGCCCAACACCGTGCTCTCTCCTCATCTCGGCTATTGCGTCGCCGAAAACTTCCGCGTCTTCCACAAGCAGGGTGTCGAAAATGTCCTGGCCTTCCTGGCGGGGACGCCGATCCGCCCGATGAAGCCTCAGACCTGATCCGAAAATCCGGCGCCGCCCGACGGGCGCGCCGGATACATGTCTGCAAGGGGAAGAGATGTTGGACGGTGAAAGCCGCTATCGCAGGGCAGTTCTGCGCGGGCGATCGAGATCGGAGATGCGATCGTTACCGCCGCCGGGCTGGCCGGTACCGTGGCGGGGGCTGGCACAGCCAAATCGAAGTCGGCCGACGAGGTCCGACATCGGCCAAAATCAAGGAGTGAAGATATGTGGCGCTTCATTCGCGGTGGACCATACCGGTCCGCAAAAAGCCTGTCTCGATATCGGGAGCAGGACGGCGCGAACGCCGTCCCGTCCGGAAAACTACTTCAGATTCCGACCCCAGAGATCGAACAGCTTGTCCCAGACCTTCTCCGAAGCGATCGGATTATAGCTTGGCCGGGCGGCAAAGCAGAAGCCGTGATGCGCGCCAGCCAGCGTTTCCAGCGTATAGTTCGTTCCGGCGTTGTCGAGTGCCGCTCGCAGATCCGGAATCACATTCTCCGGGACGCCGGGGTCGATTTCCGCAAAACCGAAATAGATCTCGCCTTCGATCTTGCCGACCTCGAGATGCGACGAATCCGGTTTGTCGGTGACGACGCCGATGCCATAGAGCGAGGCGGTTGCCTGCATGCGTGGGAAGGCGGCGGCGACAGCGGTGACAAAGGGACCGCTCATGCAATGGCCGACGCAGCCGAGCGGGCCTGCCTTGACCTGCGGCTGCGCGTCGAGAAACGCGATCATGCCGCGCGTATCTTCGACGACATCGCTGTTGGTGATGCTGCGAAGGGCAGCGCTGATGACAGCCGACATCGGCGGATTGCGTCGCGCGACATCGAAACGCACTGTGCCGAGCCGATAGTAGAGATCCGGCAGCATGCAATAATAGCCGGCCTTGGCGATCCGCCGCGCCTGATCGCGCAACTCTTCGCGAATGCCCGGCGCATCCATGTAGAGGATAATCGCGGGATATGGCCCCGGTCCGTCCGGGCATGCGACAAAGGCGTTCTGAAGACCGTAAAGCGTCGGCACAAGCACTTCTTTTTCCATCGGATATTCCCTCCAGGACTGCGCACCAGGATTGCGATCGCCACAGCTCATCAGTCGCAGGCATACGGCGGCGGGGACGCTCTCGCATCGCGCAGATTGTTGATGTTTTTTTGCCGGAGTGTCGTGCCTCGATCCCCGGCGATGATGCCTGGATAGGGCGAGCCCATCCGTTGCGATCGCGACGCTGCAGTCCGTTTCGTATTTCAATCTAGCAGCGGCAGCGGCGCCTGAAAAATCGATTATTTCGCCTGACTACGATAGGTATTACCGATCATGCACATCACGCTGGCGCAGATCACCGCCTTTGAGCGCATCGCCCGTCTCGGCAGTTTCCATGCTGCGGCGAGGCATATCGGCATCACGCAGCCAAGCATCTCGCAGCGCATCCGCGATCTCGAGGCCAATCTCGGCACGCAGCTCTTCACGCGCAATGGGCCGCGGGTGATGCTGACGTCGGATGGGCAGACATTGATCGAATATGCCGACCGGCTTCTGGTCACTGCCGACGATGTGGTGCAGCGGTTCAAGTCGAGGGACCCGCTGCTCGGCATGTTGCGCCTCGGCGTCACGGAAAGCTTTGCGCTGATTTGCCTGACCGATCTTATGAAGCGACTGGAACTGCGCTATCCGCGGCTGAAAACCTCCGTGGTGGTCGGCGACACGGGTGTCCTCAGCAATCTCCTGAACGAGCACAGGCTGGATCTTGCCATCGTTCCCGACCCCGATGTCGCCGCCCATGTCCGGCAGATACAGATCGGTCGGAATGAGCTGGCCTGGATTGCGAGCCCGCACATGGAGATGCGATCCGGCACTCTTACGCCGGCTGATCTCGTCGACCGCCACATGATCGTCGGGCCACAGAGCGCGCGGTCCTATGCAGCGATGACCGCCTGGTTTGCGGCGGCAGGGCTGGTGCCTGATCGTGTCAGCACCTGCAACAACATGTCGGTGACCATGCAGATGGTGATGGGCGGTCTTGCTATCGGCCTGTTGTCGCTGCGCGCGGTCGCGGGCGACATTGCGGAAGGACGCGCGATCCGCCTGCCGACGTCACCAAGGATCGAAGCGCACAATGTTTCGCTGTGCTATCAGATAGCCGAGTTCGGGCCGAACCTCGAAGCCATCGTCGACCTCTGCAAGGAGCTGGTGGCGCAGCATCAACTCTTTCAGTGATGCTTGCTGCCACGATCATTCCGACATGATCGGCAATGCCTATCGGCACACGCCAGAGATGAATTTTTACGAGAATCAACGACAACCTGCCGAATGCCGAAAAGTGACATCGCGTCCCATCTGCGAACGGCCAACCCATTCATAAAAGCTACTGATCGCCTTTTATATTGGTATTGGACGCTATCGAAGATAGCTGGTCTTGCTGGGTTGTGCGGCGCTGTTTTCTGGCGCCTGGCAATCAGGA
>JAGWJK010000033.1 GCA_028865845.1 Rhizobiaceae bacterium | reverse complement strand
GATGTGACGATCGGCAAGCCACGCACTGCCGAAACGAAGAAAGCCTTTTACGGCCGCCTGGTGGAACTGCTCGCCGAATCCCCCGGGATCCGGCCGGAAGACGTGATGACTGTCGTCACCACGACGGCGCGCGAGGATTGGTCGTTCGGCAACGGCCGTGCGCAGATGACGGAAGCGCAGCAATGAACAGGCAGCAAGCCACCAATCCAAACTCGCCCCCGATGCACCGCGCAGGCAGCGCGACGAGTCGCTCGCCGGAAGGCATCGCCAGCGCACCTTTCTGGCTGGAAACCTTGGTTGAAGCGAAAGAGGACGGCGAACTGGCGGCAATGTGCTGCTCGCTGGAGCCGGGCACGGTCACCCATTGGCACACGCACCCGCTCGGCCAGATCCTTTACGCGTTGTCAGGCGTGGGCATGGTCCAGCGGCAAGGCGGTGCGATCGAAGAGATGCGCGCCGGCGATTGCGTCACCTTCGCGCCGGGCGAAGCGCACCGGCACGGCGCGGCGCCATCGAGCACCTTTGCCTATATCAGCATCCAGGGACGGGAAAACGGCAGCGCCGTAACCTGGCTCAGAGCGGAAATCGAAACAGGAGGCGAACCATGATCGCCATGCAGTATAGCTTCACCCTGCCCGCGGATTACGACATGGGGATCATCGAGCGCCGCATCCGCGACAAGGGCCCACTACTCGACAATCTCCCTGGATTGCGATTCAAGGCCTATCTCAGCGCCCGCAAGGGGGCCGCAACCACGAGAAGCCGCGAAAACTTCTACGCGCCCTTCTATGTCTGGAACAGCGAAGATGGCCTTAGCGACTTCCTGTGCGGCCCGAATTTTCTGATCCTGACCGATGCCTTCGGCAGGCCCGAGATCCACAGCTGGATCACCTGGAACGTACGGGAAGCGGCCGACATTAGCAGCGCCAGGTTCGCCACTCGCGAAACAATCGCGATCGCACCCGATGCTTCGCTGGCCGATATCAAGCTGCGGGATACCGAAGCGGTCGCGAGCGATGTGGAGCGGGACGGCGCGCTTGCATCCGTCGCCGGATTCGAACCCAGGCATTGGACCCGGGTGCGCTTCCGGCTCTGGGGCGACCTTCCGTCCGAACGGCAAAGGGAAGGCGCTGACGTCTATGATGTCGGCCACCTGTCCCTGCCTGGGATATGATACGGGCCCGAGGTCAGCGGATGGTCGCGCTGACCAGCATGCCCTTGATGTCGATCGAAGGCCGGGCGCCGGTCACGCTCGGCCTGGCGCTGTCGACCGAGGAGGCCATGGCCGCCACGGAATATTCGAGCGGTGTATCCCGGCCGAAATCCACATAGGCATCCACCAGCTTCGCATCGATCGCCACCACCTCGTCGCGCAGCACCTTGTCATAGGAAAGCCGCGCCTGAAGTGCCTCACCCTTGATGGCGAGCGCCGACGCATGCCCATTCAGGGAGATGTCCCCCGCCCTGACGGCAATCCGAACGCGCGCGAAATCGCCGTCGAGCTTCACGTCCAACGCCTGCTGGTCGATCTCGACGGTGGCACCCGCCGGCACGTTGGCATCGATCTCGGCCCTGCAATCGGAGCGATCGAGCCATGAACTCGAGCCGGTGTCTATATAAAGCGTGGTACCTTCGACATGCATGCGGCTGACATCGCGGCAGATGTTCCACGACCAAATCGAATACCAATGCGAGAACCAGCCGCCGCGATCACTGCCGGTTTCGATACGATAAGCGGCATCGGCGTTGGTGCTGACATGTGTCCTGCTGGCATCGCCGCTGATGGCGATTGCCTTGATCGAGGTCAAATCCATGCTGTCCGCATGGGCCACCGGCGCCATGGCCAAAGCCAGCGCCAGCGCTATTCCGTAAATTTCCATGATCACACAATCTCTCCTGTTTCGATCGCTGCTCCCGCTGGCGACGTCGAAAACATGATCCCTGGATGAGATTTCGAAGACCTGGATCGCGATCCGGGTCGACCGGGATCGCGTTAAGGTCCATTCTATCCCGGCCCTCTTCAAAATGCCGGTCCGCCCGATGATCTACATTCCGCTGCCATTCGTCGTTGCACTGCTGCTTGCGATCCTGCTGATCCGCATGGTGCGGCAGGGCGATGCCGGTCCGGTCGACAGGCGCCGCTTCCTGTTGCTGATTGCCGGATACACATTGCAATCGGTGCTGATCGGCCTTCGCTGGGGATACGGCGTCACCGAACTGGTCGTCCTTCAAGCGACGTCCGCGACCTTGATTCCCGCGCTGGCGTGGCTGGCATTCCAGCAGCTCAGCAGGGAGAATGCGCCGACGCTGGCAAGATCGTGGCCACACCTCCTGCCGGCAGTGCTGGTCGGCGCGTTCATGGCGCTGCGCGAACCGGTCGATCTGGCCATCATCCTGACATTCCTCGGCTATGGGGGCGCCCTGCTCTGGATCGCCCGGCATGGCCCCGACGCGCTGGTCGCCTCCCGCCTCGACGGCGCGCTGCTCTCCTATCGGTCCCTGCTGATCACAGCACTCGCCCTCATCCTTTCGGGACTTTCCGATGTGGTCATCAGTTTCGATGCGTTGCGGTACGGGGGTGTCCATGTCGGCGCGATCGTCGCGGTCGGCAATGTCATCGCGCTTCTCGTTCTCGGCGGAGCGGCTGCGATCGCCAGCGGCAGCCAGTTGTCGGAAGGTGCGGCACTGGAGGCGGCTCCGCCGCCGCAACCGACCGACGAGGACGGTGCCGTCGCAGCCACGCTCGATGGCCTCATGCAATCGCGCCAGCTTTATCGCGATCCTGAACTGAACCTTGGCCGCATCGCCCGGAAGATGAACCTTCCGGCCCGGCGCGTCTCCATTGCCGTCAATCGCATCAAGGGCATGAGCGTTTCGCAATATGTGAACGATTTCCGCATCCGCGCCGCCTGCGAGCAACTGCTGGCAACACCGGATCCGGTAACGCAGGTGATGTTCGATTCCGGCTTCATCAGCAAATCAAACTTCAATCGCGAGTTCTCACGCCTGACCGGCACAAGCCCGACCGAATTCCGAAAGAGCAACGCACGGCTGGAAAACGTTTCGACGATGGACGGCAAGGCTTTTAGTGTCACCGCGACAATGTGATCGTTCCCTGTGAGAATGAACCGTCCTATGGATAATGCGTCAGCTGCATCAACAGGTTCATTCGTCATGGTCGATATTTCAATGATTGAGGCCGCCCGCGCGCGCCTTGGTGGCCGCGCACGCCGCACGCCCTTTCTCTCCTCCCCGTTTCTGGACGAGATCGCCGGCCGGCGGCTGTTCGTGAAGGCGGAATGCCTGCAGCATTCCGGGTCGTTCAAGTTTCGCGGCGGCTGGTCAGCGGTATCAGCGCTGGAGCCTTCGGTCCGCGCCAAGGGCGTCATCGCCTTTTCCTCCGGCAATCACGCGCAAGGCGTAGCGCTCGCAGCAAAGCTGCATGGCGTGCCTGCCGTGATCGTCATGCCGACGGATGCACCGAAGCTGAAGATTGCCAATACCCGTGCCTTCGGCGCCGAGGTCGTGCTCTACGACCGCGTCAAGGAAGACAGGGACGAGATCGGTGCCCGACTTTCGAAGGAACGTGGCCTGACATTGATCAAGCCTTTCGACGAGCCGCTGGTCATCGCCGGCCAGGGCACGACCGGACTTGAGATCGCCGAACAGGCAGCCGACGAAGGCATCGAGGCCGCAACTGTCCTCGTCCCCTGCGGCGGTGGCGGCCTGACCTCGGGCATCGCGCTCGCCCTTGAGTCCCGGGCGCCTTCCTTCAAGGTTCGCCCCTGCGAGCCGAAGGACTTCGACGACACGACACGCTCGCTTGCCTCCGGCAAGATCGAGCGCAATGCCGCTCTTCAGGGCTCGATCTGCGATGCGATCATCACGCCCCAACCCGGCAACATCACCTTCCCAATCCTCAAGCGGCTTTGCGGTCCGGGACTCGTCGTCACCGACGAAGAGGCGCTGGATGCCATGGCGCTCGCCTTCACCCGACTGAAGATCGTTGTCGAGCCTGGCGGTGCCGTCGCTCTCGCCGCCGCGCTGTTTCATGGGAAAGAGATCGACGGCGATACGGTCATCGCTGTCACCTCCGGCGGCAATGTCGATGCCGAAATTTTCGAACAGGCGCTGCGCCGGCAGGCGTAACGGCGCTTGGGCTCGACGATTGCGAATGCCGGTTCAGCTCGCCGCGCGGCGATAAAAGGCAAGCGAACCTGCCAAGGCGAGGAGTGCGCCACCACAGACGCGCTCCAGACACTTGGCGCCCTCGGCCTTGAGGAAGCGCACCGCCTGCGAACCGAAGATCGCATAGCCAAGCATGATCGAAAAATCGAGCGAAGCGAAGATAAGCGCAAGAATGGCATATTGCGGCAGCTGCGGCGTGGCCGGATCGATGAACTGCGGCAGGAAGGCCGAAAACAGCAGATAGCCCTTGGGATTGGTGACCGCCACCATGAAGCTCTTCAGCCCGATCGCGAGCGTCGTGCCTCTTGCCTGCTCGGCGCTCGCCTTCAACATGCCGTCGATCATGCCCTTGGACCGCAGCATCATGATACCGAGAAAAGCGAGATAGGCCGCACCCGCCCATTTCAGCGCCGAGAACCAGAATTCGGAAGCGGCCAGCAGCGCCCCGAGCCCGATCGCCACGGCACCGATCAAGACGAAATCGGAAAGAACCGCGCCGATCATGCCCGCGAGGGCTCGGCGCACGCCATACCGGGACCCATTGGTCAATGCCAACAACACGGTCGGCCCCGGTGTCGCGATGCCGATGAAAGAGACGGCGATGAAGGCAAAAAGCGCAGCAGCGTGCATGATCCCCTCCTCAAGTGGCGATCGGAAACTTGCACGGACCGCGCTTATTGGCAAGCGGATGGAATGGACCGGGAAAACTCATGCCGAGCGCATACCCGGCATGAGGAACAGTGTGCGCAGAGCCTAACGCTGTTGCAGCGCCAGGCGCGCTCCGAGCCCGATATAGATCACCCCGACGACCTTGCCCTGCCAACGGCCGATCGCGCCATGGCGGCTGATCAACCGTGCGAAAGCCGTGCCTCCGAGGGCGATCAGGCTGGTATAGATCGCACTCATCACCGCAAAGACAAGACCGAGGATCGCAAGCTGCATGATCGCCGAACCGTTCTCCGGACGAACGAACTGCGGCAGAAAGGCGAGGAAGAAGAGCGCCGTCTTCGGGTTGAGCATTTCCGTCAGGATCGCCTGCCGGAAAGCACGAGGGGCCGGTATGACGCCGCTGCCCGGAATGGAGAGCGAACCGCTCTTTTCGACGAAGGCGCGAATGCCGAGATAAACGAGATAGGCGACGCCAGCATATTTGACGACCTCGAAGGCAAGAGCCGAGGTCATCAGGATCGCCGAAAGGCCGAAGGTCGCCATCGCACCGTGGACGAGATCTCCCGTCGCAATGCCAAGCCCCGTTGCAATGCCGACACCGCGGCCGCCCGTGGCGGCTCGGCTGAGAACCATCAACACGGCGGGACCGGGGATGAGAAACAGTCCGAGAACCACGGCCACATAGGCAATCAATGTGTGAAAATCGACCATCAAATCCTCCAGACCAACGAATATCCGAGCGCTGCTTACGCCGAAATATGACTTCCGCCGCAGACTAAGCCTCAGATCGATTGTCGGCGCAAGGGCCATGCGAAGCGAAAATCCGCATGGCATCTTGCATGGGTGATTGGCCGAAACCGGATGCTAATCGCGATCCAGGCCGGCATCTTTTGCTGCAAGTGCGCCGACGGCGGACCAATCGAGATCGTCGCCGCCATGGGCGAGAAGATTGAGGAAGCGATCACGCAGCAGGCTTGCGAGCGGCAGCGGCACGTTCAGCGCCTCGCCGGCCGCAAGCGCCAGACGGATATCCTTCTGCCCGAGTGGCGCCGCAAAGCCGGCCGGCTTGAACTTGCGGTCGGCGATCAGGCCGCCATAGGTCTTGTAGACCGGTGCGGTGAACAGCGTCGACGTCAGGAGATCGAGATATTGATGGCGGTCGACGCCGCCTTTTTCCACCAGCGCCATCGCTTCGCCCAGCGATTCGATCACCGAGGCGATCAGGAAATTGCCGCTGAGCTTGACGAGATTGGCAGCCTTGGGCTCGTCTCCGAGAGCGAAGGTACGCTGGCCGATTGCCTCGAACAATGGCGTCACCGCCTCGATCGCCCCCGGTTCGCCGGCAGCGGCGATAAACAACTTGGCGGCCGCTGCAGCTTCGGGGCGGCCGAAGACGGGTGCCGCGACGAAGCGCTGGCCGGCGGCGGCATGTTCCTTGGTCAGGCGCTCGGAGAGGGCGACGCTGATGGTGCTCGCCGAAATATGGATCGCGCCTTTGGCAAGACTTGCAAGCACGCCGTCACTGCCATGGACGACGGCCGATAGGGCATCGTCATGGGCGAGCATGGTAAAGACGGCTTCGCCGCTGCAGGCCTCGGCCACCGTGGCGGCGACTTTTGCGCCCTCACCTTCCAGGGCCGCCGCCTTGTCGCGCGAGCGATTGTAAACCGTCACCTCATGGCCGGCCTTCAAGAGGTTTGCCGCCATCGCGCTGCCCATCTGGCCGAGCCCGATAAATCCGATCTTCATTGGAAACTCTCCTTCTTTGTCCGCTATGGACCTTAACCCTGCGTGCCTCGCCTTCAAGCAAAAACGCCCGCCCCCTTTTCAGGGAGCAGGCGTTCCGTGTTTTCAGTGCCGATCGGCGATCAGACGCCGGACTGGCCGTCCGAACCGATGTAGGCCAGACGTAGCATGTTGGTGGCGCCCGGCGTGCCGAGCGGTACGCCGGCGGAAATGATGATGCGATCGCCAGGCATGCCGAAACCTTCCTCGGCGACGATACGGCAGGCATTGTTGACCATGTCGTCAAGGTCGGTAGCGTCATGGGTAACGACGCAGTGCATGCCCCAGACGACCGACAGACGGCGAGCCGTCTGGATGATCGGCGACAGCGCCAGGATCGGAACCTGCGGACGCTCGCGCGATGCACGCAGGCCGGTGGTGCCCGACGACGTGTAGCAGACGATGGCCGCGAGCTTCAGCGTCTCGGCGATCTGGCGGGCAGCGAGTGAGATCGCGTCGGCGCCGGTTGCTTCCGGCTGCGCACGCTGGGCATAGATGATGCCCGAATAATGCGGCTCGCGCTCGATGGTGCCGGCAATCGAGGCCATCATCGACACGGCTTCGACAGGATAATCGCCGGAGGCGGACTCGGCCGAAAGCATGACGGCATCGGCGCCTTCGAAGACGGCGGTCGCGACGTCGGAGACTTCGGCGCGGGTCGGAACTGGCGCGGAAATCATCGATTCCAGCATCTGCGTGGCAACGACGACCGGCTTGCCCGAACGGCGGCAGGCGCGAATGAGCTGCTTCTGGATGCCAGGAACGGCTTCGAGCGGCATTTCGACGCCGAGGTCACCACGAGCGACCATCAGCGCGTCGGAAAGCTCGAGGATTTCCTCGATGCGTTCGACGGCCTGCGGCTTCTCGATCTTCGACATCAGGCCGACGCGGCCGCGCGAGATCTTGCGGACTTCCGTTAGGTCTTCCGGACGCTGGATGAAGGAAAGCGCCACCCAGTCGACTTCGTTGGTGGCAAGCACCGCGTCGAGGTCGATGCGGTCCTTTTCGGTGAGAGCGCCGACACCGAGCAGGGTGTCAGGCAGGCTGACGCCCTTGCGGTCGGAAATCTTCGTGCCGGAAACGACCGTGGCGACGATGCTCTTGCCGTCGCACTTTTCGGCGCGCAGACACAGCTTGCCGTCATCGATCAGCAGCCGGTGGCCGGGCTGAACCGATTCCAGGATTTCCGGATGCGGCAGGAACACGCGGCTGTTGTCGCCGGGTGCGTCGTTGTTGTCGAGCGTGAAAGTCTGGCCCGGCTTCAGATCGACCTTGCCTTCGGCAAACTTGCCAACGCGCAGCTTGGGACCCTGCAAGTCGGCGAGAATACCGATCGGACGACCGCAACGGGCCTCGACGGAACGGATACGCTGGATCAGCGTACGCATCAGATCATGGCTGGCATGGCTCATGTTGATGCGGAAAAGGTCGGCACCGGCCTCATGCAGCTTCTGAATCATCTCTTCTTCGGAAGAAGCTGGACCGAGCGTGGCGAGGATTTTGACTTTTCGGTTTCGTCTCATCAATTCTGGCTTTCTTGGCTGCCCGGGGTGTCCGAGAGCTGAACCATCCAGCTCGCCTGACGTCCCGTGTCGTATTCCTTGAATCCCATTTTCTGGAATCCGCGCGCATAACAATCTTTTACGCCCGGGATCTTGAATTCATTTTCCGCCACGCACATTTCGACATCACCTGTCCAACGGCCGCCACGGGCGGCATCTTCTGCATAGAGGTAGTAATAACGGGACTGGAGCGGTCCCTCGATCAACGTCGCACAGGTCGTCGCCGGCACCTGCCACCATCCTTCGGTGACCCAACCTTCCTTGGCGCGGTAGCCGATTGCCACACCGACCAGATTTTGTGTGCCGTTGCAGACACGAAAATCAGCATGAGCCGCACTTGGCATCAAGAAAAATGGGGCGACGGCGGCAAGGATGAAAAATGCGAATCGGGCAAGCGGCCCTGACCGCGTAACGAAACTTGGCGCGACTTGGCTGGACACGGCTTCCAATGGGCTCCCGGTTATTCGTTCGTGCGTCTTCTTGCGCCGCCATCCATCGAATGTCAACGCAACTCTAATCGGTTATATTTTCTTTCACGGGATGGTGACGGCCCCCCTTGGGTACGCTCCTCATCCCATAAACGATACGCGCCTTGCACCTTCGGCCTGCGCATGCAATCAAAAACAATAGGCTGAAAACGCGCCATCAGACAATCCACATGAATGACCACATGACCGACTTCAAATCATTTGAAATCATATCCGGCAATCGTGACAAAGGCATGGTCATCCTCGGCGACCACGCCATGCGGCATCTTCCAGAGAGCTATGGCAGACTTGGCTTGCCCGAAACCGCATTTTCGCGACACATCGCGTACGATATCGGCATAGAAGGGCTCTGCCGCGCGCTTTCCGCCCGGCTTGGCGTTCCCGCCGTGCTTGCCGGATTTTCCCGCCTCTTGATCGACCCCAACCGTGGCGAGGACGACCCGACGCTGATCATGAAGATCTCCGACGGAGCGATCATCCCCGGCAATCATCCGATCACCGATGAGGAATGGAACCACCGCATCGAAGCCTTTCATCGCCCTTATCATCGCGCGGTGGACGAGACGATCACCTCTGTAGCGGAGGCGACCGGCAAGGCGCCGCTGGTCCTTTCGCTGCATTCCTTCACCCCGGCCTGGAAGGGTGTCGCCCGCCCCTGGCATGCGAGCGTGCTTTGGGACAGCGACGAGCGCGCCGTGCTGCCGCTACTCGCAAAGCTCGGCGCCGATACCGATCTCGTAATCGGCGACAACGAACCCTATGACGGCGCCTTGCGAAACGATACCATGTTCCGCCATTGCATGCTGAAGGGTATCCCGCATGCGCTGCTGGAAGTCCGCCAGGATCTGATCGGCGACGATGCTGGTATCGCCGGCTGGGCGGAGCGGCTGGCGCCGATCTTCGTGGAGATGAACGCCGATCCGGCCCTGCACGAATACAAAATCCATCCGTCGCGCACCGGCCCCTACGAGAAGGCCTGAGGAGTCGCCATGTCGAACCTGACGAAACAACAGCAAACCGAACTCGAAGCTGCCGCCTTCCGCCGGCTCGTCGCGCATCTGCGGGACCGCAGCGACGTGCAGAATATCGACCTCATGAACCTTGCCGGCTTCTGCCGAAACTGCCTGTCCAACTGGTACCGCGAGGCAGCCGAAGCGCAGAACCTGCCAGTCACCAAGGACGAATCGCGCGAAATCGTCTACGGCATGCCCTATGAGGACTGGAAGAATCTGCACCAGACGGAAGCCAATGCTGTGCAAAAAGCCGCATTTGAGCTGAACAAGCCGAAAGAATAACCCGCCCCTCGCCGAGAAGGCTTGACCTTGCGCCCGTATCACGGCAGGTCAACGGCCCATCGAATTCGAACTATCACGCAACCAGGAGACAATGATGTCTGATGCTCATGGCGTCGCCCGCGATCAGCTTCGCGCTTTTGTCGAGCGCATCGAACGGCTGGAAGAAGAAAAGAAGACCATTGCCGACGACATCAAGGATGTCTACGGCGAAGCCAAGGGAACCGGTTTCGATACCAAGATCCTGAAGAAGGTCATCGCCCTGCGCAAGAAAGACGAGCAGGAGCGTATGGAAGAAGACGCTATTCTCGACACCTACCTTCATGCGCTCGGCATGATCGAGGCACCGCCGGAAGCCTGAAGACCTCTCAAGAGAGATGTCTCCGGACAATCGTCCGAACACGCGAACAACAAAAACCGCCGGATCGCTCCGGCGGTTTTCTTTTAGGATCATGGATCGAAAACTATTCGACCGAATTGAACTTTTTGACCTGCAGGAAGTTAACAGCCGTACCGCTGAAACGCTCCGGATCGATCGAGGCGGTCTGAACCTTGAATCCGTCAGTATAAACGGCGGTCGGCTGGGCTCGCAGTGTCTGGCTGACGAAACGCGGTGCCTTGACAGGACGGTTGACAACTTCAACGCGGGCATTGGTGAGCGCCCACTGCGAAATCATCTTCTCGGTCAGCTTCGGCTCGGTCGTCATCGTTGCACGGCCGGCATTGGCAACCTGCGCATCCTGCTTGTTCGGACGGCCACCCTTGGTCGGAATGCCGGCAGCGATCGGCCGTTCCTGCGGAACGACAGGATCGAAGCTGTCATTGAAGCGACCATTGCTGGGTCTGACTTCGCTCGGGGTCGGAACCAGAGCGGCAACCTGCATCGGCATCTGCTGGTCCGGCTTCTTCTGCGGCGAAACCGCGGCAATCGCCCGAACCGCATCGGCATCGCCGATCGGGTTTACCACAGGTGCTGCCTGTTCCTTCGACGCAGCATTGTTCACGGCGACAACGTTGCGGACCGGAGCCGGGTTGTTCGCAGCCACTGTTGCAGCAACGGTCGCAGGCGTCAGAGGTGCTGGATCGGCTGCAGCGGTATTGACTGGAACGCCGGCATTGTTCGTGTTGGCACTGGCCTCATCTGAACGGTGCTGCTCGAGCGCCGCGACGATCGAGGGCGACAGCGTGCCTTCGTCGGCTTCATCGTCGACCGCATCCGGATCGGAATCGGCGGAAGCCAGCAGATTTTCGGCAACCTCAGGCCGCTCGGCCGGCACCGGCACGTCCGCAGTCTGATCCTTCACGTCGGTTTCGGCATTCGCAAGCTCGGCATCGCCAGGCGAGCGGCGGTCAAGCAGCGACGGCACCGGAACATGATAGGCGCGAAGATCGGCATATTGCTGCTGGTCCTGCTGCGGATTGGCAGTCGGCATAGCAGCGGCAAGCGCATCCTGAGCCGCGGTATGCGGCGAAGACATCAGCGCCGAAGCCATGTCGCTGCCGGCAGCCTGCTGATTGCCGAAGGCCGGACGAACCAGCGGAACCGGTGCATTTATGCTGGCAACCTGGGTCTGCGGCTGCTGGACGGGAGCAGCGCTGTCGTCGCCATCATCGCTGTCAGCAGCGGGAGCCTGGGTCTTGTTCGAAGCAACGGCGACAGGCGCGGTCGACGCACCGCTGCCCTCATCCGCATTGTCCTCTTCCTCGTCAGCGCCACCACCGCCGAACAGGCGCGCGAAGAATCCGCGGCGCGGCGAAGAAGAGCTTGCGATCTGGATATCGTCGGAAGCCATGCGGCGCTTATAGTCGGCAACGGCTTCCTGGTAGCCCGGCAGCGGACGGCCGTCGGCAGGAATATGCATCGTCTTGCCGTCCGGGAACAGGCGAACGAGATCCTGGCGATCCATGCGCGGCCAGGCGCGCACGCCGCCGACATCCATATGCACGAACGGCGAACCGGAGGTCGGATAATAGCCAACGCCGCCGATCTGAAGCTTCATGCCGATTTCGCGCAGCTTGGTAAGCTTGACGTCGGGAATATAGAAATCCATCGCGTTGCCGAGCATATGCTGGCTCTTCTTGGCGACGCCCGTATGGGCCGAACGCGTGCGAAGCATCTCGTTGGTGCCTGGCGAACGGAAGCCGCAGACGACATAGATGAATTCGTGCGAGCCGCTCTCGCGATAGACTTCCCAGATGAGATCAAACAGGCGCGGGTTCATCTTGGTCGGCTGATTCTTACGCCAGTCGCGCAGAATACGGTTCAGCTTCTCCAATCCGTCCGGATCGAACTTACCATTGCGCTTGTAAGTGATGACTGCCTTTTCGCCTGTATGAACGTAATAGATCTTAAGGCTTCGTGTCTCGCCGCCAGCCTGCGACGGCGTTCCAACGAAAACCGGAGTGGAAACGGCCATCGCGAGCAGGATAACTGCCGCGACCTTGGCCACTTTCTGGCATATATTCAAGCACGCAGAGCGCCAGCTCAAGCGATTAGGCTCGGTATTTCCACTCAGATTCGGCAATTCGATCCCCGTCCGACAGACAATGTCGCATCGTGTTCCAAATGGCTGTCAATTGCGGTGACACGATGGCAAAAATGCCACACATCGTCGCCCTCTTCATACATGGTGAACGATGCTCTAACAAGTCCTTTACGACAGGTAACAAAATATGCTTGCCTAAAGGTTAAAATACCCTCAGGCAGCATGTTTCTGCGGGTCAT
>JAGWJK010000947.1 GCA_028865845.1 Rhizobiaceae bacterium | reverse complement strand
CAAAGGCCGCTTCCTATCCCAGCACGTTCTATGGGCAGCTCGCCGCCGAAAAACTCGGCCGGCGGACGTTGAACGTTACCTACCCCTCACCGACGCCGGAGGATCGCCAGCGGTTCGAAACCCGTGAGGCCGTGGAGGCCATCGCCCGGCTGGAGGCCGCCGGCCATGGCTGGCGGGCCGACGCGCTTTATCGGGCACTGGCAAAACAATTGCAGAGCCCCGGCGAGATCGCCATGCTGGCGGCCCGCGCGGAGCGCTCGGGCAACCATCAGCTGTCGCTGCAGGTCGGCAAGATCGCCTATGGCCGCGGCATCGACGTCGCCGCACTCGCCTTCCCGATCGGCGTCATACCCGACAATGCCAATATCTCAGGCTCCGGCAAGGCACTGGCCTATGCCATCGCCCGGCAGGAGAGCGCCTTCAACCCAGCCGCTGTTTCCTCAGCGAACGCACGCGGCCTGCTGCAATTGCTGCCGAAGACGGCGAAGGCGGTTGCCGGCCGGCACGGCATGACTTATTCGGCCGATAAGCTGACACAGGATGCCGGCTATAACGCCACACTCGGCGCACACTATCTCGGCGAGCAGATCGATGCCTTCGGCGGCTCCTACATCCTGACCTTCATCGCCTATAATGCCGGCCCGAACAAAGTTCCCGAGTGGATCGCTCGCTACGGTGACCCTCGCGGCAAGTCGCTCGACGATGTCGTCGATTGGATCGAGCGCATCCCCTTCCCTGAAACGCGCAACTACGTTCAGCGGGTGATGGAGAATTATCAGGTCTATAAGGCAAGGCTCGGCCAGAAGCCCGACATCGAGCACGACCTGATCGTCGGTCGCGGCTGAAGCTTGCGCGCAAGCAATTGTCCAGAACGCTTAAATCGCGTTACATCCCTCGCGAAACGCCATTCGCGAGGGAGCTTTCATGCGCAGCGACGATCAAAGTGGCTTTATTGTGAGAACGGTGACAGCTTCGGACGGGTTGAAGTTGTATGCGCGCGACTATGGCCATGACGATCCGCGGATTGCTGATCGCCCTCCGGTGATCTGTCTGCCGGGACTGACGCGCAATTCGCGGGACTTTCACCAGTTGGCACTGCTGCTGTCGCAGGATAGGACGGCGCCCCATCGGATCATCACCCTCGATGCCCGTGGGCGCGGTGCATCTGCCTGGGACGACGACAAGAGCCATTACAACCTCGTGGTCGAATCGCAGGATGTGCTCAGCCTGTGCAGCACGCTCGACATAGAGCAGGCCATCTTCATCGGCACATCGCGTGGCGGCCTGGTGCTGCATATCCTCGGCGCCAGCCGCCCTGAGGTCCTTAAGGCGGTCGTTTTCAACGATATTGCGCCTGTTCTCGAAAAAGACGGGCTTCGGGATATCCGCGACTACCTTAACCGCGACAGGAAACCGAGCGATTGGCGTGAGGCGGCCGAAATCCTGAAGGAGAATCATGGAGCCAGCTTCACGACGCTTTCGCAGGACGATTGGTACGATATGGCGCGGGCGATCTATACCGACGCCAATGGCAAGATCGTCGCCGATTTCGACCCGGCAATTGCCGCGCAGTTGAAAACGCTGGATCTGGAAGCGCCGCTTCCTGATCTTTGGACCCAGTTCGAAACGCTCCGCGATATTCCGCTGATGGTTATTCGCGGCGAGAATTCCAAGCTTCTCACGGAAGCGACCCTGAACGAGATGGCGCATCGCCATCCGGGCATGGTGGCAAAGATCGCCACGGGCCAAGGCCATGCACCGATCCTGCATCTCGGCGATATCCCGGCCGCGATTCGGCGATTTATTGCGACGGTCTGAGAATCAGGCAAAGGGCAGCAGCCCGCAAACGAAGAAAAGGCCCGGTTGGGAAGACCGGGCCTTTCCATAGTCTGATCGGAGGTCGGATCAGATTAGAACGTACGCTGGAAGCGCAGGATACCAGCCCACTGATCCTGGTTGACAGAATCGAAGTTGGTGTAGGTGACTTCCGGCTCGATCAGGAGAGCCTTGACCGGGTTGAAGCGCAGGTTGCCGGTGACTTCGAGGATCTTCGAGTCGGTGTAAGCAACCTGAGCGTTTGCCTGCAGCTTGTCGTTGATCGGAACGGTGAAGCCGCCCCAGACAGCCCAGTCGCCCCAGCCGCAGAGATCGCCACGGTCAGCCGGGCAAGCAGATGCGTTCAGGTTGGTACCGGCGTACTGGTTCATCTTCTTGCCGTCGGTGTTCCAGCCGCCCATCAAGAAGGCCTTGAAGACGCCGAAGTCGGCATCGACGCGAGCCTTGATAGCGCCTTCTTCAACGATGGAGTCATAACCACCGACGACCTTGAACGCGAAGTTGCCAGCCTTATAGCCAGCACCAGCGACGACGTTCGGAGCGTAGTGGTCAGCCTTGGACTGAACCCATGCGCCGCCGAAGGTGGTCGAGTCAGAACCGGAGTTGCTGTCTTCGCGCGAGACGATAGCCGTGAAGCCGTTGCCGGCGTCGTAGCTGTAGGTCAACTGGTTGAGTTCGTACGGGCCGTCATAGATCACGTCGTCGTTGATGACGTTGCCGGCATAACCCATGTAAAGGTTGTACTGCGAGTCCTGCTTACCAACCAGGAAACCGCCGAGGGTGATGTTAGCCCAGAGCAGCTTGGAGGTGGTGGAGCCGCC
>JAGWJK010000946.1 GCA_028865845.1 Rhizobiaceae bacterium | reverse complement strand
CGCCAAGCGGCTGGTCGAGCTGCTGGACCCGAAATGGCTGCGCATCGGCGCCTACTGGTATCCGCGCGGCGGCATTCCGATCGACGTCTTCTGGCAGACCGGCAAGCCGCCGGAAAACGTCTGGCTGCCGGATCAGGGCGTGCAGCCCTATCGCGGTCGGGGCTGAATAAAAAAGCCGCCATCCTGAGATGGCGGCTTTTTGCTAGGTTGATAACGGTGCCGGCTCAGACAAACGAGCTGTCGTCGCTGTTGTCAGCCGAATCATCATAGTCGTCGTCATCATCCTGGGCGTCCTGGACAGCGTCCTGGGCGTAATCGGCCGCTCTCTGATCATTCTGATCGCTATTATCGTCGTTGCCGAAATAATTGTTGTTGACGATCGTTTCCTGCACGGGCGGTTGTTCGGCGGCTTCCGCCGAGGTCCCGAACAGGGAGCCGATGCCGCTACCGGCTGCTGCGGTGCCGCCGAGATGCGGGCTGAACAGGCTGGAGAGCGATTCCGCAAGCATCACGCCGCCGGCCACGCCCGCTGCCGTGCCAAGCGCGCCACGCAGGAAGCTGCCGCCGGCCGAGGGGGCTGATGGCTGCGGGTTCCACGGGCCGGACGGCTGCTGCTGGCCCCAGGGGCCGGCACTCTGTTGCGGTTGCTGGCCGCGGGAGTAATTGTCGTAGCCCCGCGGTTGCTGCTGCGAATAATCCGGTTGCGGCGCCGGCGCGCGCTGTTGCTGGCCGCCGCCGAAGATCGAGCCAAGGCCACCGAGGAAGCTGCCGCCGCCCTGGCTTTGCTGCGGATGGTCAGCCGCCTGCTGCTCGAGTTCGCGTACGCGGGCCTCGAGCTGCTGGATGCGATCGGCTGCAGCCTTCATGCCCTGTTCCTGCACGACCACGGCCTGGGAGAGGAAATAGGGAGCATAGGGTTGCTCGCGAATTGACTGGTTGATGAAAGCTTCGGCTTCGGTATCACGCTGGCTGCCTGCGGCGGAGCGGACGCGATCGAAGAGGGACGAAAGCAATTGACGTTCTTCAGGCGACATGATGGCCTCCTTGGCTATCTGTTGCTGTAAATCCGGGACGCGAATCTCAAATTGCGCTGATCAGACGTAGGATGCAATTCCGGCTTTTCAAAGCCTCCCCCAGGTTACATTTCGGTAATCCGCAACCATAACGCCATCCTTTCTCTGGCTATTCGCGCCTTGTGTTTTTCCGGCATTGTTTTACGCATTGAGTCGCACTATGTGCGGTTGGACACATCATGCTGGAGACTGGCGAATGAACGACGACGACGAACAGGAAGACAAGAAGACGGAGACGCCGTTGGGCAAAGACGCGGAGGCGAATCTTTTCAAGTCGCGTTCGATCTTCATTTATGGCGGCATTACCCAGGAATTGGCGCAGAAGGTCTGCTCTCAGCTCGTGGCGCTCTCGGCCGCCAGTGACGAGGACATCCGCATCTACGTGAATTCGCCCGGCGGTCACGTCGAATCCGGCGATTCCATCCACGACATGATCAAGTTCATCAAGCCGAAGGTTTGGATGATCGGCACGGGTTGGGTCGCCTCCGCCGGCGCGCTGATCTATGTCGCGGCTCCGAAGGAGCGCCGTATTTGCCTGCCGAACACGCGCTTCCTGCTGCACCAACCCTCCGGTGGCACTCGCGGCATGGCATCCGACATCGAAATTCAGGCACGTGAAATCATCAAGATGAACGAGCGCCTGAACAAGATTTTCTCGGAAGCCACTGGCCAGCCGATCGAAAAGATCGCCAAGGATACGGACCGCGATTACTGGCTGTCCGCTGAGGACGCGAAGGCCTACGGCCTCGTCTCGCGGATCGTGACCTCGCAAGCCGAGATCTGATAAAGCTATTTTAGCTTCAAAGCGCCCTGGTTTGCTTCAAGGCAGGCGAGGGCGCTTTTGTTTTAGCCGTCAAGCGGCTTGATGATCCGTCGTCAGGCCTGCAGGCTCTTCAGCCGCACGACTATTCCGTCGAGAATGAACGCCAGGCCGCTCTCGAAGAAGACTTCCGCGCCTTTGCCGCGATAGTGATTGAGCGCTTTCGCCGTCAGCGGATAGGTGCTCGCAGCCTCATCGAGTTTTTTCTCGCGTGCGACTGCGTCGGCGACATCGGCCTGTTCTTCCAGCACGCATCCGACCACATAACGGCTGATCGACACGAGAATTTCGATCGCAAGTTCCGGGCTCGCGCCGGCTTCGACCAGCATACGGATGTGAGCTTCCGGATTGGCGAGATCGTCGGGGCTGGCTTCGGTGCCGGCATGCACCCGGGCGCCATCCCTATAGGCGAGCAGGGCGCGGCGGAAGCTGCGGGCATTGTCGCGCAGGAAGTCCTTCCAATCTTCGTCCTTGACCAGCCACCGATGCGGATGGCCGCGGCGCAGCATCTCGTCGTTCATGGCGTCCAACAGCGCTCGCTTGCTGCGGAAATGCCAATAGAGCGCCGGCTGCTTGACGCCAAGGCGGTCTGCCAGCAGGCGCGTCGAAAGCGCGTCGATGCCGACCTCGTTCAACAGCTTCAGCGCTTCGTCGATGATGCCGGCCTTGTCGATCTTCATTCTCGATGTTCTCCATTGCCAAAAATGATTATCAGCGATAAGGAGCTTATCACTGATAAATTTGAGGCCGTGACGTGAAAAAGAT
>JAGWJK010000945.1 GCA_028865845.1 Rhizobiaceae bacterium | reverse complement strand
CATCACCTTCTCGAACACCTTCGCCTCGATATGGCCGATCGGCGAGATGACGCCGAGCACGCCGGCATTGGCGACCAGGATATCGAGCTTGCCCCAGCGCTCGAAGATCGAAGCGCCGAGCGCGTCGATGGCATTCATGTCGGCAAGATCGAACGGCACCAGCGTCGCCGAACCGCCGACAGCCTTGATGGCATCATCCAGTTCCTCAAGGCCGCCCACCGTGCGGGCGCAGGCAATCACATGCGCGCCGGCCTTAGCGAGCTCCAACGCAGTGAAATAGCCGATACCGCGCGATGCACCGGTAACGAGGGCGATTTTGTCCTTGAGATTGACGCTCATGCTCACTTGGTCCGTATGCGCTGGGAAGATTTCGCCGAAAGAAAGAGAGGGCGGAACCCGCCCTCTGCTTCAGGAAACTGAATAACCAATCAGCCGTTGCTTGCAAGCACGGAAAGCTTGCGCACGTTGCTGGTGCTCTCACGGTCGAGCAGGCGGGTCGGATAGTCGCCGGTGAAATAATGGTCGGTGAACTGCGGCTGCGCGTTGTCGCGGGGAGCCCCGCCGACGGCGCGATAAAGGCCGTCGATCGAGAGGAACTGCAGCGAGTCCGCGCCAATATACTCGCACATCGCCTGCAGGCTGGTGTACTGGTTGGCGAGCAGCTTGTCGGCATCCGGCGTATCGATGCCGTAGAAATCCGGATGGTAGATCATCGGGCTTGCGACGCGGATATGAACTTCGCGGGCGCCGGCGTCGCGGATCATCTGCACGATCTTGACCGAAGTGGTGCCGCGAACGATGGAATCATCCACCAGCACGACGCGCTTGCCCTCGATGATCGCACGGTTGGCGGAATGCTTGAGCTTGACGCCGAAGGCACGGATCTGCTGCGTCGGCTCGATGAAGGTGCGGCCGACATAGTGATTGCGGATGATGCCGAGTTCGAAGGGGATGCCGCTTGCCTGGGCGTAACCGATCGCCGCCGGCGTGCCGCCATCCGGCACAGGCACGACGACATCGGCTTCGACGGGCGCTTCCTTGGCAAGGTTGATGCCCATGTTCTTGCGCGCGACATAGACGTTGCGGCCGCCGACCACGGAATCCGGACGGGCGAAATAGACGTATTCGAACAGGCAGAGCCGTTCCGGCTTGGCGATCTCAGGCTTGCGGGCGTCGATGGTGATCGAACCGTCAGGTTGAATCTCGCAGATGATGACTTCGCCGTTTTCGACGTCGCGAACGAATTTCGCGCCGATAATGTCGAGTGCGCAGGTCTCCGAGCAGAAGATCGGCTTGCCGTCGAGTTCGCCCATCACCAGCGGCCGGATACCGATCGGGTCACGCGCGGCGATCAGCTTGGTACGGGTCATGGCGAGCATGGAATAACCGCCCTCCATCTGCCTGATGGCATCGATGAAGCGATCCGAGGACGACGCACTCTTGGAACGGGCGATGAGATGAAGAACGACTTCGGTGTCGGAGGTCGACTGACAGATGGCGCCGTCGGCGATCAGCTGCCGGCGCATGGTAAGGCCGTTGGTGAAGTTGCCGTTATGGGCAATCGCAATGCCGCCGACTTCGAGTTCGGCAAACAATGGCTGCACGTTGCGCAGGATGGTTTCGCCGGTTGTCGAATAGCGGACATGACCGATGGAGCGATCGCCAGGCAGGCGGGCAAGGGTTGCCGGGTCGGTATAGTGGTCGCCGACGAGGCCCATGCGGCGTTCTGAATGAAAGCGTTGTCCGTCGAAGGAAACGATACCAGCCGCTTCCTGGCCGCGATGCTGAAGCGCATGCAGACCAAGCGCCGTCAGCGTCGCGGCATCAGAGTGCCCGAGAATGCCGAAAACTCCGCATTCCTCGTGCAGCGTGTCGCCGTCAATATCGTCATCGAGCGAAGGAGGCTGGACCGAAAATGATTGGGACTGGTTCATGGCTGCAGGCCTTTGCTCTCGGGGTTCGGGGCGGCATCGCGGCTGAATGCAAAAATAACGGAAAATCCGGCCGGAAAAAATATCCCGCCGGATTATCTTATGTCGTTCCGCTCAAATGGCGATTATTAGCCGGCGGGTCAAGCGCGTAAACGCACTGTCAATTATTCGTCTGCGTGTTTGTTTGCGGCGCGGGTGTTGCGGGCGCGTCGTCAGACGGTGCGGCATCGTTCGGCGCAGCATCGTCGCCACTGTTCTGCTGCTGTTGCTTGTTGGTGAACTTGTCGACGATTCCCGCCGGAAGCTGCGACTGGATATTGTCCGGAAGCGCGGATTTCAGCTTGTCGACCAGCGAGTCGAGGAAAGGCTTCGACTTGGCGTTGTTGACCCACTCGGGCCGGGCCGCGGGCGCAACCAGCCAGTTCCAGAACGCAACGACGACGACCATCAAGAGCAGGCCGCGCGCGGCGCCGAATAGAAAACCGAGCGTGCGGTCGAGCGCACCGATGCGGCTGTCGATGATGAAGTCCGCGATACTGATCGTGATGAAGGAGATGATGATGAGCGCGATCAGGAAAATGACTGCTGCCGACGCGATGGTCGCGATGCGGGTATCGGCCGTGTAATGCAATGCGTAGGGCACGAGCAGCGAGTAGAGGTAGTAGGCAGCGACGGCCGAACCACCCCAGCTGACGATCGAGAGAATTTCGCGAGAGAAGCCGCGCACCATG
>JAGWJK010000944.1 GCA_028865845.1 Rhizobiaceae bacterium | reverse complement strand
AAGACGCTGTTCGCGTTTTGCTTCGCTGGGCCGGTGACGATCCGCAGCGCGAAGGCCTGCTCGACACGCCGTCGCGCGTCGCCAAGGCATATCGCGAGCTTTTCTCCGGCTATGACCTGAACCCCGAGGACGTTCTCGGCCGTACCTTCGAAGAGGTATCCGGCTATGACGACATGGTCCTCGTGCGCGACATTCCGTTTTTCTCGCATTGCGAACACCACATGTTGCCCGTCATCGGCAAGGCGCATGTCGCCTACCTGCCGCGCGGCCGGGTTCTCGGCCTTTCGAAGATTGCCCGCGTCGTCGAGATCTTCGGCCGCCGCCTGCAGACTCAGGAAGCCATGACCGCCCAGATCGCCAATGCCATCGACGAGACTCTGCGTCCGCGCGGCGTTGCCGTCATGATCGAAGCCGAGCATATGTGCATGGCAATGCGCGGTATCCAGAAGCAGGGTTCCACGACGCTGACCACGACCTTCACAGGCGCCTTCAAGGCCGATCCGGCCGAACAGGTCCGCTTCATGACGATGGTGCGCAGCCGTTGATTTAGGCTGCAACGAAAGAGCCGGACATGAGCCTGGTATTCAACGAGCCTTCAGACGACAAATCCGAGCTTGAGGACGCGGGGGATTTCACCCCTCGTTTTGACGATCGCGGCCTGATCACCGCGATCGTGACCGATGCGCATGACGGTGAGCTGCTGATGGTCGCACACATGAATGCTGAGGCGCTGGCTCTGACGATCAAGACCAAAACGGCGCATTACTTCAGCCGTTCGCGGGGGAAGCTCTGGAAAAAGGGTGAAACCTCCGGAAATCTGCAGACGGTGAAGGAGATTCGTACCGATTGCGATCAGGATGCCATCTGGCTGAAAGTTGAGGTCGCCGGTCACGATGCGACGTGCCATACTGGCCGCCGTTCTTGTTTCTATCGGACGGTGGAACTTGAGGATGGAAAGCCTGTGCTCAACGTCGTCGACGAGCACCTGCATTTCGATCCCGGCGAAGTTTATGGCCATTAGGCGCAACATTCCGCTTTGCTGCCGATAGAACGAACAACAACCAAATATACGATTTGGAAAGAAAAAAGGGACAGTATTTTAGCAAGGGACATTCATAAGTCCCGGAGGAAGCATGCCATGTTGAACTGGGGGCTTAACCGTCAAAATGCCGGACCGACATCTGTAGGTTCAGATCCGGCTGCCCCAAACGGCATGTCCTCGCTCCCGATTGTCCCTGCTCCCCCGAAGAAAGTGAAGATCGCCCTGGCGCTCGGTGGCGGCGCGGCGCGTGGATGGGCGCATATCGGCGTCCTGCGCGCCCTTGATGAAGCCGGCATCGAAGTCGGCATGATCGCCGGCACCTCGATCGGCGCCCTAGTGGGCGGCTGCTATCTTGCTGGCAAGCTCGATGAACTCGAAAATTTTGCCCGCTCCCTGACCATGCGCCGTATCGCCAGCCTGCTCGATCTTACCATCGGCGGCAGCGGCCTTTTCGGCGGCATGCGTTTGACCAAGCGCATGCAGGAACATCTCGAAGGCCTGTCGATCGAGGATCTGGACCGGCCCTTTGTCGCCGTCGCTTCCGAACTGAATACCGGGCACGAGGTGTGGATCGCGAACGGCTCGCTGATCACGGCTTTACGCGCCTCCTACGCCCTGCCCGGCATTTTCGAACCGGTCCGCACCAACAGCCGCACGCTGATCGACGGCGCACTGGTCAATCCCGTCCCAGTCTCCGTTTGCCGGACATACGAACAACCTCTCGTCGTCGCCGTGAACCTGCACTATGATCTCTATGGCCGTTCGGCTGTCGTCAAACACAATGCTGGTCCGCCGAATGTCGAGCAGCAGCGCCGCGACGAAGCCCCCTATACGAAGCTCGGCATGACCGGCGTCATGGTGCAGGCGTTCAATATAATTCAGGATCGGATTTCCCGCGCGCGCCTTGCCGGCGATCCGCCGGACCTCGCGCTGCATCCGCGCCTCAGCGACATCGGCCTGTCGGAATTCCACCGCGCCGGCGAAGCCATCGACCGTGGTTACGAAGAGACGACGGCGAGGCTGCCGGAAATTCGGCGCATGCAGGAAGCCTACGCGCGATAACGCGGTTCCCTCGACAATTTGGGATTGCTTGCGTGCGCCTCACGCAGCTTTTGGCTTGAATGATGGCGTTCATCGCTGCGACCGACCCGCCGGGTCGATCGCTTCGGTTGCGCAGAACCACGCGTTACCCTGCGATATAAGCCTTGATCTGCTCGGCCTCGAGTTCGATTTCGCGGATGCGCCACTTCACGACGTCGCCGATCGAGATGATGCCGGTGAGTTTGCCTTTTTCTTCGACCGGCACATGCCGGAAGCGTCGGCTGGTCATCATTTCCATCAGTTGATCCACCGTGGCGTCTTCCTTGCAACGATGCACTTTGGCCGTCATCAGCGATGCGACCGGCTGGTCGAGACAGTCGCGGCCGTGTTTTGCCACTGCGTTGACGACGTCGCGCTCGGTGAATATCCCGGAAATCTTCCCTTCCATCCCCACGATAACAATGGCGCCGATGCGTTTCTCGTTCAGGATTTTAGCGGCTTCCGCAAGGGTCGTGTTGCCGCCGGTGGTGACGACGTTGCGACCCTTGTTCTCCAATATCGACTTTACGGTACCTGACAT
>JAGWJK010000943.1 GCA_028865845.1 Rhizobiaceae bacterium | reverse complement strand
GATCTGTTTTACGACTATCGAACCAACGTGCCGTTGTATCCCGACTTTCAGCGTTTCTTTCGCGAGCGTCATCCGCCGGCGCTGATCGTGTGGGGAAAGAACGACAAGATCTTTCCGGCCGAAGGCGCCTATCCCTATCTTCGCGATTTGCCCGAGGCGGAGCTTCATCTGCTCGATACGGGGCACTTTGCCCTCGAAGACAAGCTGGACGAAATGGCCCCGCTCATCCGCGATTTTCTGAGCCGCAAGGTTGCACAACGCTGAACTCCGCTCCCATCGAAGGCGAAGCGCCCCTTCGATGCCACGCGCCGGCGAGGCGGCTGATCTCTTAGATGTCAGCACATTTTTGCCGGCGGCAATCTCGACCAACGCAAGGAGAACGACATCATGAGCAAGGGAAAAATTCTCATACTTGGCAGCAGTGCCACCCAGATTGAAGTTCATGGCGGCTACGGCCCGACCGGCCAATATCTCAACGAACTCGTTGTGCCGGCCATGGCCTTCATCGATGCCGGCTATGAGGTGGTGCTTGCGACGCCCAGCGGCAAGCAGCCGCACATCGACGCGCCTTCGGATTCTCCCGCGCACTTCGGCGGCGACCAGCAGGCCTATCAAAAGGCAAAGGATTTCTTTGCAAACAACCCTGCCATGACGAACGTTAGAACGATCCATTCCGTCGCCGAGGAAGGCGTTGAAGGTTATGCGGGCGTGTTCGCCCCGGGCGGCCAGGGGCCGGTTGTCGATCTCATGCAGGACCCCGATGTCGGCCGGATACTGCCGCATTTCCATTCCACGGGCAAACCTTCGGGCTTCCTGTGCCACGGGCCGATCACGATTGCGGCCGCGATGCCGAAAGCAAAAGAATTCCGTGCAGCGATGGTGGCAGGCGACAAGCAAAAGGCGGCCGAACTCGCCAAGGGCTGGCCTTACGCCGGCTACCACATGACCGTCTTTTCGGCGACGGAGGAAAAAGTAATCGAGGATCAGATCCTGCACGACAAGCTGTTCTTCAACATGCCGGACGCGCTGACGATTGCAGGCGCGACAGTAACGACGACTCCGGTCGATTTCGATCCCTATGTTGTCGTGGACCGCGAGCTTATCACCGGACAGAACCCCCGCTCGGATCACCAGATCGCAGCGAAGCTGATCGAAGCTCTCGATCGAAAGGCCGGCACGCGCGCCGCCTGAGTGAGCCGGCAAATGGCTCATCGCATCTCGCCGGAAGCGCCAACCGCAAATTGGTGCTTCCGGCAGCAATGCCGATCCGAGATGCGCATCTCGGTTCGCACGTTTCGGACCGCGCGAGCTTCCACGCCGGCGTCGACATGGCGTATTTCTGCCGATAAGCTCAATCCAACACGAGTAGATCGGTTGGCATATGGGCTCGGAATTGCATCGCAAGCAGACGTTGACGGAAAGGCTGAGCCGGAGCCTTCGATCGGCAATCGTCAACGGCGATATCGAGCCGGGCACATTCCTGACCGAAGTGCCGCTTGCTCAGCTCGTCGGCTTCAGCCGCGTTCCAGTCCGCAGCGCGATCCAAGCGCTTATGGCCGAAGGCTTGATTCATCGCGCCGGGCCGCACGGCTATATCGTTGGCCCGTCGGGCGTGGATGTCATCCGCCTTCCGCTGGAGCAGTCGCTGGCGCGGCTATCCATCCTTCACGAACCCCGCATCAACTTCACCTGGCAGACGCTGTACGACGATGTCGAAGCCCGGGTCGTGCATCGTTCCTTTTTTGGACGCACCCGCATAAACGAGCATGAACTCGCCCGGCATTACGGCGTCGGACGCACCGTTGCGCGTAATGTCCTGTCGCGGCTCGAAACACTTGGCATGATCGAGAAGGACGAGGCGTCGCGCTGGTCGGTCGTGCCTCTGGATGAGCGACGGATCCGCGAACTATACGAGCTGCGCGAACATCTGGAACCCGTGGCCATTGCGAGCGCGCTCGAGGCCCTAAGCGATATCGAACTCGACGCCATGAGAACCCGCCTCGCGGATGGACTTGCCCGATACCCCGAGATCAGCGCCGCGGAAATGTACCACCTCGAGGTCGACCTGCATGTGACGTGCGTGCAGCGCACCCAGAACCGCGAACTCGCCAGAACGCTGCAGCGAACCCATTGCCTCCTGACGCTTTCGAAGCATACCGTCGGCACCAAGGTCGAGAAATTGCCGCGCGAGGCCTTCTTCGATGAGCACGCGATCGTGTTCGAAGCGATGCGCCGCCGCGACGTCAAGGGTGTCGAAACCGCCATGCGCAACCATATCCGCAGCTCTGCCGCCGGTGTCGTCTCCCGCGCCGCAATTGTGCGCCGCGAGGACAGTTCCGAGCCTGCAAGCTTCTTTGCCTAGAGCGGCAGTCAGGTCAGGTGATCGCGCCGACCTGCCAGGGCACGAATTCGTTATCGCCGTAATCGTAGAGTTCGCTCACCGTTTTTTCACCGGAAGCGACAGCGATAATCTGCTCGAAAATCTTCTCGCCTGCGGCCTCGATCGTCTCGCTGCCGGTGGCGATGCCGCCGGTGTCGATGTCCATGTCCTCGCGCATATGCTCGTACATCTCGGTATTCGTGGCGATTTTGATCGTCGGCGCCGGCTTCCATCCGGATACCGAACCGCGGCCTGTCGTGAAACAGACGACGTTGCAGCCGCCGGCGACCTGCCCG
>JAGWJK010000032.1 GCA_028865845.1 Rhizobiaceae bacterium | reverse complement strand
CGTCGAGCCGGACCGTATCCGGCGGCGGAATGATGTCGGCGCCGGAGATATTATCGGTGATCGACAGCAGGGTACGGATGTAGGTCTTGTAGGCTTCGCGGCCGGTGTTGAAGATCTCGTCGCGGCTGCCGCCGACCGGCAACTTCTTCGGATAGAAGCCGCCCTTGGCGCCGACGGGCACGATGACGGCGTTCTTGACCTGCTGCGCCTTCACCAGGCCGAGCACTTCCGTGCGATAGTCCTCGGCGCGGTCCGACCAGCGCAGGCCGCCGCGGGCGACCTTGCCGAAACGCAGATGCACGCCCTCGACCTCGACGCCATAGACGAACATCTCGCGGAAGGGCCGTGGTTCCGGCAGGCCGTCGAGCAGCTTTGGATCAAGTTTGAAGGCAAGCATGGCCTTCGGTGAGCCATCCGGGTTCTTCTGGAAGTAGTTGGTCCGCAGCGTCGAGTCGACGGCATTGACGTAGCGACGCAGGATGCGGTCGTCGTCGAGGCTCGGCACGTCGGCAAGTTCAGTTTCGATGCCGGCATGCAGCTCGCTCAGCTTCTTGATGCGGTTCTTCTCGCTGAGCCTGGGGTCGAGCGTGTCGTAGAAGAGCTTGAAGATCGAGGCTGCGATCCTCTGATATTTGTCCAGAGTCGCCGCGATGTAATCCTGTGAATAGGCGATGCCGGCCTGGCGCAGATAGCGGGCATAGGCACGCAGCACGTTGACTTCGCGAGCGGAAAGATCGGCGGAGAGGATGAGCCGGTTGAAGCCGTCATTGTCGATCGTGCCACCAAAGGCGGCGAGGAACGCTTCTTCGAGAGCCGCGCCGTGACGCCCGAGATCGATCGTCGCGCCGTTGCGGGCTTCAAGCTCCATGTCGTGAAGGACGACATGACCGGTCGCGCCGTCCTTTGCGGTGACGTAGATGTCGAAAGTGCGTTCGCTGAGCACGTTGAAGCCGAGATTTTCGAGCAGCGGCACGCGGCGCGACAGGGCCAGATTGCCCTCGCCGTGGAAGATCTTCAGCGAAAGAATATCGACGCCGTCGTCTCTGCGGACATAGAAGGCGATTCGGATCGGCTCGGCACTCGCGGTGGCGATGATATCGGGCAGGTCGGAAACTGCGCCTTCCGGCGTGAATGCCTCCTGGAAAGCCTGGCTCACGGAAATATGCGGCGCTTTCGGGCCGGCGAGCATTTCAAAGCGATCGTCCCAGCGCGCGGTGATGGCGCGGATCGCCTCCTCGAGCCTGGCTTGCGGAATGTTCGGCGTCTTGCCGCCGCTGCGGCCGATGATGAAATGCACGCGGGCGACGCCGCCTTCCGGGAAGGCCGGATAGTAGGCCGAGACGCGGCCATCGTAGATCGTCTTCAGATAGGTGCCGATCTTCTCGCGAACGGCGGAATCATATTCCTCGCGCGGGACATAGACGATGACCGAGACGAAGCGGTCGAAATGATCGATGCGCGGCAGGACGCGAACCCGCGGCCGGTCGGCGAGATCGTTGATCTGCTCGGCAAAACCGGCAAGCAGGGTGGTGTCGATCTGGAAGAGATCGTCGCGCGGGTAGGATTCAAGCGTGTTGTCGAGCATGCGGCCGGAGTGGCTGGTCGGGTCGAAACCGAAATGATCCTTGACCTTCTGCACCTTGGAGCGCAGCAGCGGCACTTCCGCGGCAGCACTGGTATAGGCGGTCGAGGTGTAGAGACCGACGATACGCAGTTCACCGGTGACATTGCCTTCGCTGTCGAAGCGCTTGACGCCGACATAGTCCATGTAGGCGCGGCGATGGACGATCGATTTGACGTTGGCCTTGGTGACGATCAGGAAATCCGGACCGTCGAGGAAAGCGAGGATTTCCGGGGTGGTGGTGACGGCATCCTTACCCTGGCGCAGCACCCGGACATCGGGATTGGAGAGGATGCCGAGGCCGGTGCCGCGGTCGCGCTCCACCTTCGCATCGTTGCCCCTGCCGGAGTAGACATATTCGCGCATGCCGAGGAAGGTGAAATTGCCGTCGCGCAACCACGCCAGGAACGCCAGCGCCTCGTCGCGGTCTGCCTTGCGGCGGCCGGTCGCCTCATATGTGGAGAGTTCGGAAATGACGGTGTCGAGCCGCGCCAGCATCGGCTTCCAATCCGATACGGTCAGATGTGTCTGTTCGAGCACCGTCTCCAGGCGCTTCACAAGATCGGCCGCCTGTGCTGCCGTCAGCGGCGCCAGATGCAGCTGGATGTGGCTGACGCGATGGGCCGGGTCGCTCTGGTGATCGGCGGAATAGATCGCCGGCTGCTTCCCCTCCTCGACCACGAGGATCGGATGCACGGCCATCATCACGTCGCGATAGCTGCTCGTGACCTCCCCCATGACCGACTCATAGAGGAAGGGCAGGTTGTGGTCGGTAATCGACAGAATGGAAACCTGTATGCCTTCGGGATCGATGCCGGCTACCGGCTCGACATTGACGCGGGGAGATGCGCCGCTCCAGGCGGCAAGCTCTGTCGCCGCGTGAATGGCGGAAAAGGCCAGCATCTCCGGCGTATAGCGTTCCATGTCGTCATTGCTTGCCCGGCCGAAGAGGATTTCCGGATCGATATGCGCGTCGCCAGTTGCGGCCGCGATCTTGCGCGCCGCTTCGAGCTGTTTTTCCCGCTTCGGATTTGTCTTCGGTGACATGGAATTCCTCCCCGATTTCCTTGATTTGGCTGACATTAGCAGAAGGTTTGTCGAAAAAACTGGCTAAAAATGCGTGGCTTTCGTCGCTTTTGGGTCAAAACACCGCGAGTTTTTTGAAGAATCTTGCTGTCCTCGGCGATTTAAGGGCCTGGAGAGCGGATTTTTCCGAAAAACCGACAATTTTTCTCCTTTGGTGAAGGTTTCATGACTCTGTGAACGGGAGTTGACAGGATGGCGGCAAACGGATCATCAACGGCCGTCAATCTGGCAGCGCCTTCTTCGGCCGCACCACACAGGCAACAACGGCTGAAACGGCACGGATCCTTTCGGGATTGTACGTCGGCACCGGAAGATCGAGACTGGAAGCAAGCATCATGTCAGATTCAGCGGCCGGCGCCGTCATCGTCATCTCCAGCCACGTCGTGCGCGGCTCGGTCGGAAATCGTGCGGCGGTCTTTGCGTTGGAGACCCTTGGACACCCCGTCTGGGCGTTGCCGACCGTGGTACTTCCCTGGCACCCGGGTCATGGGCGATCGACGCGATTGACCTTCGCGGAAGCCGATTTCGATCACGCGATCGACGATCTGATCGCGGCACCCTGGCTTCCCGAGGTCAAGGCAGTCTTGTCGGGTTATTTCGGCAACGCGGCGCAGGCGCGCTCGGTTGCGAAGCTGGTCACGGCGTTGCGCCAGAAGAACCCGGATATCCTCTATGCCTGCGATCCTGTTATCGGCGATGCTGGCGGCCTTTATGTTCCCGAGGCGACGGCGGAGGCGATCCGTGACCATCTCATCCCGCTGGCATCGCTTGCGACGCCCAATCGATACGAGCTCGCCTGGCTTGCCGGCGCGCCGCTCGACGACAACAATGCCATCATGGAGGCGGCGCTGGCGCTCGGCCCGTCGCGTATGCTGGTAACCTCGGCCGTGCCGATGATGAGCGGCAGCATCGGCAACCTCTCTCTCTCCGGCCGCAACGCATTGCTTGCCGAGCACCGTACTATCGAGAAGGCGCCGAACGGGCTTGGCGACCTGTTGTCAGCCGTGTTTCTGTCGCGGCTTCTTGCCGGCATGGACGAGGAGCGGGCGCTGCAGCTGACGACCGCCAGCGTCTATGAGGTGCTTGCACGGGCAGTCAAACGCGGCAGCGACGAATTGACGCTTGCGGCCGACGCCTCGAGCCTCTCGACGCCGATGGCCATGGTGCAGATGCGCCGCCTCGTGCATCCCGCCCAGCGGCCGAAAAAGTGAGGCTATCGGCCACTTGGCTTTTTGCAGCGCAATAGTTGCCATTTTCGGCACTGCACTGTAATTCAATAGGCATGCAGAGCTTCCCTACCTCACTTTTGAACGGCTATCGCAATTTCATGAGCGGGCGTTACGCTGACGAGCGCGAGCGCTATCGTCATCTCGCGGAAAGCGGCCAGAGCCCATCGACATTGGTGATCGCCTGCAGCGACTCGCGCGCAGCGCCGGAGACCATCTTCGATGCCGGCCCCGGAGAACTGTTCGTTATCCGCAACGTCGCCAACATGGTGCCGCCGCACGAGCCGGACGGACAGTTCCATGCGACATCGGCGGCCCTGGAATTTGCCGTCCTGTCCCTAAAGGTGTCCGACATCGTGGTGATGGGGCACGGTCGTTGCGGCGGTATCCGCGCAGCTCTCGATCCCAACGCAGAACCGCTGTCGCCGGGCAATTTCATCGGCCGCTGGATGGCGCTGCTGAAGCCGGCAGCCGAGCAGATTCAGAACGCTGATGTGATGACCCAGGCGGAGCGGCAGACGGCGCTGGAGCGGATTTCGATCCGCAATTCGCTCAACAATCTCCGTAGCTTTCCCGATATTGAGCGGCTGGAAGAGGAAGGCAAACTCAGGCTGCATGGCGCATGGTTCGATATCTCGACCGGCGAACTCTGGGTGATGGATCCGGAGACCCGCGATTTTGTCCGTCCGGACGTTTGAGCAGTAGTCCTCGCTTCGCGTGCAAATGAAAAGCGCTCCGTACCGATGGTACGAAGCGCTCTAAACAATTGATGCCTCGGATAATTATTCGCCGTCGATCTTCTTGCCGACATAGGCGAGTGCCTGCTGGTAGACTTCGGCGGCGTTCCATCCGGCGATCGCGGCGAAGTTCGGTTCGCCCGGCTGATAGCCTTCGCCCGGCCGCCAGCCATGGCCCTTCAAGAAGTTTGCCGTCGAGGCCAACGCGTCGGCGCGGGAGCCGATCAGGTCGATCTTGCCATCGCCATCGCCATCGACGCCGAAATTGACCACGTTGCGCGGCAGGAACTGGGTCTGGCCGATTTCACCATGAGCGGCGCCGCGGGCAGACGGGCTGAGATTGCCTTCGCCAACGAGCTGCAGGGCGGCATAAAGCTGGTCGGTGAAATATTCGGTGCGGCGGCAATCATAGGCGAGCGTCGATACGGCTGACATCGTGTGCTGATCGCCCATGAAGCTGCCGAAGCCGGTTTCCATGCCCCAGATGGCAATGAGCGGGCCGGCGGGGACGCCGTAGCGCTGCTGGATTCGTGCGAAGAGTGCCGCGTTGGCCTGCTTTACGCCCTTGCCGCGAGCGATGGTCGCCTGGCCGCCGCGCTTTTTCATGAATTCGTCGAAGGAGAGCTTGAAGCCCTTCTGGCCGCGGTCGGCGCGAATGGTCGGCTGATTATAATGGACATTGGCAAAGGCGCGGTCTAGTACCGAGGCGCTGACGCCGTGGCCTTGCGCTTCGCGCTTGAATTCCTGCACCCAATTATCGAAACCGGCCGGGCCATTGCCGCAGGCGGCCGCATTTGCCGCAAGCGGCGCCATCATGGACAGCCCGCATGCCGCGAGAGCTGCCAGTCCCCATTTTGTGATGCGCATTCAGAGTCCCCGAAGTCTTGAAGTCTTTGATCTCACCGGACCATGCCAGTATCCGGCGATTCTGTCATTATCACGTTTTAGCGATCTATAATTGCGCTTCACGTGAAACACTATCGAATTGCGGCTTTGCAAAAGCCCCGCCCTTCGAATTGAAGAGGCGAGGCCCTTTTTGGATTCGGCGCGACCTGGTTTTGCAAACCGATTCGCACTGTTCTCAATCCTGCTTAGCCAGCAAAGGTTTATAAACCATAAATTGGTTATGGTTCCTTCACATGCCTTATGCGGCCTGCTTGCGCGGCTTGATGAGGCCACGGTTGATCAGCAGTTCGGCGATCTGGATGGCGTTGAGCGCAGCGCCCTTGCGCAGGTTGTCGGAAACGACCCAGATGTTCAGGCCGTTTTCGACCGTCGCATCCTCGCGGATACGCGAAATGTAGGTCGCGTCTTCGCCGGCGGATTCGTAAGGCGTGATGTAGCCACCGTTCTCGCGCTTGTCGATGACGAGGCAGCCCGGTGCTTCGCGCAGGATGTCGCGCGCCTGGTCGGCGGTGATCTCGTTTTCGAATTCGATGTTCACCGATTCCGAATGGCCGATGAAGACGGGCACGCGCACGGCCGTGCAGGTGACCTTGATCTTTGGGTCGAGCATCTTCTTGGTCTCGGCCAGCACCTTCCACTCTTCCTTCGTATAGCCGTCTTCCATGAAGCTATCGATATGCGGAATGACGTTGAAGGCGATGCGCTTGGTGAACTTCTTGTTCTCGATCGGATCAGCGACGAAGACGGCGCGGGTCTGGTTGAACAGTTCGTCCATGCCGTCCTTGCCGGCGCCGGAGACGGACTGGTACGTCGAGACCACGACGCGCTTGATCTTGGCGAAATCATGCAGCGGCTTCAGCGCGACGACGAGCTGGGCGGTCGAGCAGTTCGGGTTGGCGATGATGTTGCGCTTGGTGAACTGGGTCACGGCATCCGGGTTCACTTCCGGAACGATCAGCGGAACGTCGGCGTCGTAACGCCAGGCGGACGAGTTGTCGATGACGACGCAACCCTGGGCGCCGATCTTCGGCGAGAACCGCTTCGATACTTCGCCGCCGGCCGACATCAGGCAGATGTCGGTGTCGGAGAAGTTATAGTTCTCCAGGTTGGAGACCTTCAGCGTCTTGTCGCCGTAGGAAACTTCCGTGCCCTGCGAGCGGGCAGATGCCAGCGCCACGACTTCGTCGGCGGGGAAACCGCGTTCGGACAGGATATTGAGCATTTCGCGGCCGACATTTCCGGTCGCGCCCGCAACTGCAACTTTGAAACCCATTTCTCAAGCTCTCTTTCTCTTCTCTCCTCTTTGGCGAGGGGGGAACCACGGTCCTAACGACCGGTTCCTGTCCCCGACCGAGCCGGGGAGAGAGCGGCAGGCCAGAGACGTCAGACGGTTTTCGTCGTCGTTTTGGCCTTGGTTTTGGAAGAAACCGGAACACGAACATCCTGCCCGGCGGGATAAGCCGAGTTGCCGCTGCTATCGATATGTTCGAAGCGAACCATGGATGTTTCCTTTTCCGCCGCCGTTTCTAAGAGGTTTTCCACAGGAGTCAAGGTTTTTGCGAAACGGCGAGGCGTCCCCGCCGAGGCGGGAACGCGAAAAGCAGCCCGAAGGCTCAGCGATTGGTGTTGCGGGTGGATTCGAACAGGAACCAGACGCGGCGTTCGGTTTCGTCGAGCCAGTTTTCCAGGAGGCTCGCGGTTGCGATATCGCCATATTCGTCGCAGACGTCGTGGGTCGCGCGGATTTCCGCAGCGAGCTTCAGATTGTCGTCGGCGAGCTCGGCGAGCATGTCCTGGGCATCGACATAGTCGGCATCGTTATCGGGGATACGCTGCAGCTTGGCGATCTGGCCGATCGAGCGCAGCGTCGTGCCGCCGATCTTGCGGGCGCGTTCGGCAATCGGATCGGTCATGCCGAAGAGCTGGTCGCCATGTTCGTCGAGCAGCAGGTGATAGTCGCGAAAATGCGGTCCGCTCATATGCCAATGGAAATTCTTGGTCTTGAGGTAAAGGGCGAAAACATCCGCCAGCAGGGCGCTGAGTGCGGCGGAAATGTCCCGCGTCGCTTCGGTGCTGAGATTGGTGCGGGTGCCCAGTTTGGATTTGGTGTTGGCGGTATTCGTCATGACAAACTCCGTTTCGTTGTTCGCGATAGCCATCGCCCGGAGATCTTCCGGCAACCAATGTCGTTCGCTACCGCGTTGGACTCACATTGCAGGCAGGTTCTGTCTTGAAAGTTTTGGTGGTTGGATGGTGTTTCGCAGCAATGAGGCTGCGGAGATCGGCGGAAGAACCCGGATAACAATAATACTAGGAAGGTGGAGCCTGTTTGGCAATTGTCGCGCGACACGAAGAGAGAGATCGCAGCTACGCCTTGGTGAAAAACGCCGCTTCCCTCCAGTCAGAGGAAAGCGGCTCGATGCGTAAGGCTTCTACTTCAGGCCGCCACCGGCATAAAGGGTTTCGCCGGTAAGCCAGCCGGAATCCTTCGAGGCAAGGAAGACGGCGATCGGCGCGATGTCGTTTGGCTGTCCGAGGCGGCCGAGCGGGGTCTGCGATACCATCTGCTTTTCGAAGTCGGTGCCGATGATGCCGGCCGCGATTACACCCTCGGTCTCGACGCCACCCGGCGAAATGGTGTTGACGCGGATATTGCGCGGCCCAAGCTCCTTGGCGAGCACCTGCGTGATCGAGGTCACGGCCGCCTTGGTCGCCGTATAAACCGCGGCGGTCGGCAGATTCATGGTGACGGCGGTCGAGGCGATGTTGATGACGTTACCGCCTTCTGGGCCGAAATGCTTCACGGCTTCTTGGGTCGTCAGCAGCGTACCGAGAACGTTGATGTCAAATTCGCGGTGGAATTCCGCCTCGGTGATCTCTTCCAGGGCCTGGAATTGGTAAACGCCTGCATTGTTGACGAGGATATCGACACCGCCGAAAGCTTCCTTGGTTTCGGCAAAGAGCCGCTTCACGTCGGCGGATTTGGAAACGTCGCCATGAACCGCGACGGCCTTGCCGCCCTTGGCGGTGATTTCGGCGACCACCTTATCGGCGCCTTCGCGGCTCGACGCGTAGTTGACGACGACGGCTGCGCCTTCTTGCCCGAGAGCCTTTGCGATGCCCGCGCCGATACCCTTCGATGCTCCGGTAACGATCGCGACCTTACCTGCCAGTTTGCTCATGCCTATCTCCTGTCGAGATGATTGTTAGACAATTAGATAATTATCGAAATGATAGATCGAGCGACCCCCTTGTCAGGTCGGCCGTCATCCCATCAATTCGATATTTAGGTAATCATCTAACTGACGCAAGAGCCACCCGATAACCGATGGGCGGAATTGTCAGATGGTCGAGAGTTCCGCCATGTAGGCCGCCAGCACGTCGCGCCGCAGCAGCAGGCTTGCAAACTTGCCCTCGCGCAGGATCTCGATGAGGCCGGCGTTCTCGAGTTCCTTCAGGTGGTGCGAGATCGTTGCCGCGCTGACGGCGTGGCATTGGGACAGCACACCGCACGGCATCGGCGTGTCATGCCTGCCGATTTCCTTCATCATCTGCACGCGGCGCGGTTCTGCGAGCGCGCGGGAAATCAATTCCAGCTGCCTCTGGCTCAATTTTTTTGGCCCAGCATCCATTATCATCGCCATGGTCGTCAGACATCGGGTGGACGGCGATCCGCCGTCACGTACATTAAAGATATATGAACCGAATAGGGGCTTGGCAACCATTCGGGGCATGGTTGGCCCGAAGCGTTGGCTGATAATTCGGCCTCCAAGGGGCTGACAAACGGCCCAATGAGGTGCCCGTCGAGCCTCGTGTCTGAACGAGATTGAAGATCAGAAGCGTCGTGTGATGGAGACACCGGACTTCATCGCGGTGGCATCTCCGCGGCTGGAGAGGCCTCCTGGTTGCGTGCTGCCAAGGCGCTGTGCGCAGAGCCCTCATCGTCATCGAAATGTCTTTTTTGATCATCGCTGGGTGTCACATCAAAATTTTTGAGAAAAGCTTTTCTCATCTTGACTTGTAAATTGAGAAAAGCTTTTCTCACCGCGAAATACTTGGGAGAGGACATCTGGAAAATCAGCGTGTGAGAGGCAGTCGGGCAACGATCCATGATCTTGCCGCGGCCGCGGGCGTGAGCATTTCGACCGCATCCAAGGCGTTGAACAACACCGGCCGGATGAGCGAGGAAACGCGCGAGCGGGTCAAGCGCTTTGCCGCCGAGATCGGCTTTCGGCCGAATGCCATGGCGCGGGGATTGCTCAGCAACCGCAGCTTCACCATTGGCCTGCTGACCAACGATACCTACGGCCGTTTCACCCTGCCGGTGATGGCCGGTATCTCGGAGGCGCTCGTCGATCACGGTGTTTCGGTTTTTCTCTGCGCGATCGAGGACGATCCCGCGCTTGGAAAGGTTCATGTGGACGCCATGCTGGACAAGCACGTGGATGGCATCATTGCTTCGGGAAAAAGGGTCGATCGCCGGCTGCCTGTCGATCTGTCCAATCTTCCTGTGCCTGTCGTCTATGCCTTCACCGAGGGTACGCCCGATAGCGTCACCTTCTGCGCCAATGATTTTCAGGGTGCGGCACGTGCCGTCGACTGGCTGATCGGGCTCGGTCGGCGCCGGATCGTGCACATCACCGGGCCCGAGACTTTCTTCTCGGTCCGCAAGCGCGCCGAAGCCTATCGCAGCATCGTCGGCGACGACCTGCCGGCCTTCTACGGGACGTGGTCGGAGATTTGGGGGCATGAGGCGGTCGCGAGGATTTGGAATGCGCCCGGACCGAAGCCGGACGGCATCTTCTGCGGCAGCGACCAGATCGCGCGCGGCGTGGTCGACGCGCTGCGCGAGCGCGGCGTGCGGGTGCCGGCGGATGTCTCCGTGGTCGGGTTCGACAATTGGGAGATCGTCGCGGCCGAAACGAGGCCGCCGCTGACGACGGTGGACATGAATCTAAAGACACTCGGTCGGGAGGCCGGGCTTACGGTTCTGGCGCTTGCGGAAGGCCGCACCGTCGAACCGGGAATAAGGACATTGCCGTGCGATCTGATCGTCCGGCAGTCGTGTGGGGGCGAACAGCCTCGGTGATCTGGTGAGGAAAAGGGGCGTTGGGAATGCCCCATGGGAGGAGAAACATGATGAAGCGACTTCTGGCCGCGACCGGCCTCATATCTCTATGCCTGGTATCCGGCGCATCCGCCGAAAACATCTCGATGTGGGTGCGCAGCGGCATCGGCGATTCCTTCAAGAAGGTCGTCGAGGCCTATAATGCCGGCCACGACGACAAGGTCGTCATGACCGAAGTGCCTTTTTCCGAACTCGTTCAGAAATATGCGACCGCCATCGCCGGCGGTCAGGCCCCCGACGCGCTGTCGATGGACCTGATCTACACGCCGGCCTTCGCTGCCGCCGGTCAGCTGGAAGATCTGACCGACTGGGCGAAGAGCCTGCCCTATTTCAACTCGCTCTCGCCGTCACACGTGAAACTCGGCACCTATGACGGCCATATCTATGGCCTGCCGCTGTCGGTCGAGACCTCGGTCTTTGCCTGGAACAAGGACCTCTACAAGAAGGCCGGGCTCGATCCGGAAAAGGCGCCGACGACCTGGGACGAAATCGAGCAGAACGCCGAAAGGATCCGCGCGCTCGGCGGCGATACCTACGGCTTCTACTTTTCCGGCGGCGGTTGCGGCGGCTGCATGATCTTCACCTTCACCCCGCTGGTCTGGGGCGCTGGTGCCGACATTCTCTCCGCCGACGGCAAGAAGGCCACGCTGGATACGCCGGAAATGCGCAAGGCGGTCGGCTATTATCGCGATATGGTGAAGAAGGATCTGGTGCCGGCGGGTGCCGCCAGCGACACCGGCGCAAACTTCCTCAGCATCAGCAACGGCAAGATCGGCCAGCAGAGCATCGGCGCCTTCTCGATCGGCACGCTGATCACGCAATATCCGGATATCCATTTCGGCGTCACGCTGATCCCGGGCGTCAACGGCACTCCGTCCTCCTTTGCCGGCGGTGACAATTTTGTCATCACCAAGGGTACGAAGAAGCTCGATGCCGTGAAGAAATTCCTCGAATACACCTATTCGCTGGAAGGCCAGAAGATCATGGCGAAATACGGCAGCCTGCCGACGCGTGGCGATATCGCCCAGCAGGTGCTCGACGGGCTCGATCCGCGCATGCAGGTGGGCCTGAAGGCTATCTCCATCGCCAAGACGCCCTATACGCTGCAGTTCAATGACCTGATCAACAGCGCCAACGGTCCCTGGGCCGGCTTCACCAACGCCGCGATCTTCGGTGACAACGTCGATACCGCTTTTTCCAACGCGCAGTCGGAAATGCAGTCGATCATCGACAACGCACAATAATAGCGTTTGAGCGGCCGGGGGACCAAAAGCCTCCCGGCCTCATCTGATTGGAACATCGGGAGCATTTCATGGCTGGTCTTGAAGCTGTCGGCGCGGTGCGGCGCCGCAAGCGCCGGCGACATGCCGGCTGGCACGGCTTTCTCTATATAGCGCCGGCCATGGTGCTGGTCCTCGTCTTCTTCGTTCTTCCCGTCCTGTTTACCGGATGGATGAGCCTTCACAACTGGCCGCTGCTCGGCAATCCGCGCTGGATCGGCTTCGGCAATTACACCAGGATGTTCTCCGATGCGCGGTTCATGACGGCCCTGCGCTTCACGGCCTATTATACCGTCATCGTCACGATCGCGATCTTCGCCGTCGCCTTTCCCCTGGCACTCTATGTCGAGAAGCAGAGACCGCTCGTCGGTGTCTATCGCACCGTTATCTTCCTGCCTGTCGTCGTCGGCCTCGCCACCGCCTCGCTGCTGTGGGTTTGGCTCGTCAACGTCGACAGCGGCTTCTTCGTCCCGGCGGCCCAGGCTCTGGGGCTCGTTGACCGTCGGCCAAACCTGCTCGCCGATTTCAACATGGCGTTTGCGACGATCATCGTCATGGTGGTGTGGAAGATAGCCGGCTTTACCATGATCATCCTGCTCACCGGCCTGCAGGCCATTCCGTCGGAGTTGACGGAGGCCGCCCGCATCGACGGGGCCCGGCGCTGGCAGCGCTTCCGCTTCCTGACCCTGCCTTTGATGCGCCGGACGATCGCGCTCGCCCTGATCATCTCGATCACCGGTTCGGTGCTTGCCTTCGATCAATTCTACATCATGACATCAGGCGGCCCGCAGAACCAAATGATCTCGGTGG
>JAGWJK010000942.1 GCA_028865845.1 Rhizobiaceae bacterium | reverse complement strand
ATGGTTTCGAGATCGGCCGGCGAATAGGAGCGCCGTGCAAGCTTTATCTCGGCAAAGTTCTCGATATGGCTCGCAAGCACAGCCTCGATGCGATCGGCGTAGCGCTCACGGACCTCTTCGGTCCAGCGTCCATCGGCCGGCGTTGCGATCTCGTTTGCGGCGTCGCCCTTGATATGGCGTGGTGCCTCGGGAAGCTGCAGCCACAGGATCGACTTGCCGTCGGGTGCGCGGCTCGGGTCCAGCGAAGCCGGCTGGCCGACGCAGATGGAGGGTTCGGCAGGCAACAAGCCACGCTCGCATTCGTTGGCGGCGCGAGACACGCCATCGAGGCCGGGCGTCAGATGCAGAAGCGCGACCTTGCCCAGTTCGGCATTGGCCTTCCAGCGCGGCGGCTCGGACAGGGCATAGTGGATCTGCATGTTGCCCTTGCCGTAGCGATAGCGGGCAACGCCGGTCTTGATGTCGCCGGGCAGCGCGGTCGGCCAGCTCTTCATCAGGCGTTCGTAAAGCTGGTTCGGCGTAACCGAGCAGATGACGCCGGCATTGGCCTTCAGCGTTTCGCCGCCGGCAAGCTTCACGCCGTCGGCGCGGCCGCCCGCGCCGGGAATGATGCTCTCGACATCGGCGCCGGTGCGGATCTCGCCGCCATTGTCCTTGATCAGCCGTTCGAAGGCGGCAAGCAATGCGCCGGCGCCACCTTTGACGATAGGCGCGCCCGCGAGCTCGATGGCAAAGCCGATGACCTTCAGCATTTCGGCGGAATAGGCGGCTTCCGGCCCAAGGCCGCAATGCAGCACCCAGGGTGCCCAGAGCGCGTGGATATCCTCGGAGCGATAGGTGGATTCCAGATAGCCGCGGGCCGGCGAGAGAGCTTCGCCGAACCATGCGGCGAGATTGCGTATGCCGCGGCCCCATCCCTGTTTGGCGACCGTCTTCAGTGTTGGACCGGACCACAGGGCGCCGCCGAGAAGCGAAAACAGGAAAGGCGCGTCGGCGGTAAGCGCATCCATTTCTCGCGAAAAGGTCTGGCCATCGCCAGCGGACAACGCGTCGAAGGTGGCGATATTGCGTTTGCGGTCCTTGGAGAAAATCACGTGCGAGCCATCGGGCCTGACGACGCCGGTCGGCAGATCGGCATGGGCAAATTCGAGGCCGCGTGCTTCCAGGTCCTTGCCGATTGCGCCATAGGCCGGCGATGTCATGAACAACACCATCGTCGTCGCCATGACGTCGTGAATGAAGCCGGGTTCGGTTATTTCCTCGCTGCGCAGGCAGCCGCCGATACGATCGTTGCGCTCGAGCACGAGCACCTTGCGGCCCTTCTTGCCGAGCATTGCCGCTGCCACCAGCGCATTGATGCCGCTGCCGACGATAATATAATCATGGTTGCTCATGCCGTCGCCCTGGCAAAAAGAAACAAAAGAAAAAGGGCCAAGGCGGTTACACCTTGGCCCTGGGTTCAGTCTGATCAGGCGATCAGTGCGAGTGCGCGAACCGGCGAGCCGGTGCCCTTGACGAACTTCAGCGGAGCCGCGATCAGCACGGCGCCCTTTGCCGGCAGCTGGTCGAGGTTCGACAGGCTGGCAAGGCCGTAGCGGTTGTTCTTGTGCATCAGGTTATGCGCCGGGAAGGGCGGGTTCATGCCGCCGGCAGAGCCGGCGTCGGTGCCGATGGTTTCAGAGCCCCAGCCGATGATGCCCTTGGTCAGCAGGTATTCGATCGCTTCAGCGGTCGGGCCGGGAGAATGCGGGCCGTTTTCGTCGGCGTTGAGGAAGGTCTCGGTCGAGCCGTTGCGCTTATACCAGTCGGTGCGCAAGACGACCCAGGTGCCGGCTTCGATCTCGCCGTTTTCGGCCTCCCATTCCTTGATGCTTTCGACGGTCAGCAGATAATCCGGATTGGCGGCAGCTTCCTTCGAGCGGTCGATGACGTTGACCGGCGCAACGAAGTTCTGCGGCGGGATGGTGTCGGTGGTGTTGTTCGGATTGTCCTTGCCGGTGATCCAGTGCGACGGTGCGTCAAAGTGCGTGCCGGTGTGCTCGCCGAGTTCCAGCCAGTTCCAGGCCCAGAACGGGCCGTCCTGATTGTATTCGGAAATCGTGTGAACCTTGACCGACGGCGTGTTCTTGCCGAACTGCGGCGGCAGGTAAAGGACCGGCGTGTCGGGGCCGAGCGGCGCGGTGAGGTCGACGACCTTGATGGAGCCCGAAACGAGGGCCGAAGCCAGGCTGGCGAGAGTGGTGGTGGTCATTACGCGTTCCCCTTAGTTTAGCGTGGCCCTCTTGGAAAACCGCATTGCATTTTCGCTTCGCGGACCTTCGTCAAGAACCATGTTCGAAAGCCACTGCCGCCGCGCGCACGTCCCGATTTCCTCAAATCGCAAAGCCGTGCTGCAGCGGTCTGGTGAGGGGAGCCTATGGCACAATATATGATAATGCAAGCATCGCCCGGCGCTCAAACAGGCAAAATCGACGCTATCCGGAGAGCTCTCAGAAAATACGCAATTACCGGAAAACAAACGCGATTTACGCGGCAATCGCGCCTGTGGGCGATGTGTGGTTGTGCTTGCCTACCGCAATTTTCCGCGCTGGGTACTTGAAGCTTAAACCTCAAAATGTATGCATGTGACGATAAAAATCTCGACATAAGAGGGGACGGCGAATGAGCTACGATGCGAT
>JAGWJK010000941.1 GCA_028865845.1 Rhizobiaceae bacterium | reverse complement strand
CGATCGGCTCGGACATCGCGTCGAAATAGCCGTTCAGTAGTTCGATTACGTCGTCGCGCGGCCACATGTCGGAAATGGTGGTAAAATCCCTGAGATCGCAGATGAGGATCGCTGCGCCGACCGTCGTGCCGCTGCCACGAGTGGTCGCGCCGGCAAGAATCTGCTCGCTGGCATGCGGGCCGACATAGGTGCGCAGCAGTGTGCGCGCCAAAACGTTCTTCAACCGGATTTCGCTGATGAGCGTCAGGGCCGGCAGCAGGTCCTTAAGGAAGATGACATGCTCGTCCGAGAAACCGCCGGGCGCATCGGCGGCAAAGGTGAAGATGTGCCGCTTGCCGAGCGTATGATAGATCGGCCAGGCAATGTAGTCGGTGATGCCCTCGGCCTGCATGTCGTCGTAGAGCTGATATTTCGGGCGCGTATTTTCGGTCCCGACGAGCAGTTGCCGGACCTCCTTGGCGCCGTTGAAGATCTCGTTGATCGGGCTTGCCAGGAACTGCGGCGTGTTCTCCACGCCATAACTGAAGGTCGCTATGTTGGCCTCGGTCATGCCGGTGCGCCAGAGAATTCGCGCGCCGAGCCATTGCGGATGCAATGTCCTGAAATGCATCGTCGCCCTCGCGACTGGCACGCCGGCCTCGCGCAATTTCTCGCACATCTCGACAAGGATATTGTCGATGAAGCGTTGCTGGCGCGTGTCGTACATCAGCCAATCAAGTATTTTGCGCCGTTTCGCTGGCCAGACGCCGTCGTTTTCGCCCGGCAAACCGGCTGTCGCCTCGGATGAGAATTGCATCGCGATACCCCACATACAAAGCCATTTCGCCGCATCGGCGACTCGCGCCGAACGGCGGAGATACGCCTGTTGCCGCGTCCCGACAACGACAATCGCCTCCGGGACCTGTTTTGTAAACCTGCAGCCATAAGTGGGGTCGCCGCGCTCTCATTGCCAAGGGGAGCGCGGCTTTCGTTGCGCAACGTCAGGCGACGTTGGGTCTCCAGGCAATCACTCCCTCCGTCCGCGCCCTGACTTCGGGAGTGGCGAGGCAGGTGGCGACAGCCTCATATCCAGGCGCCCCGGGATAGGGGGCTACCAGGCTTGGCGGGCTGTGATTTGCCGGGCAAAGGATGATCGCTTCGTCGGCAGTGACCGCATCAAGATCGAGGATCGATGAAGATCGCGTCATCATAAACAACGGCCGGGCGCCTGCGGGCCGACGGCGCAAATAGGCGATGACAGCCTGTTGCGACGCCTGGTCCAATCCTTGCTCGATCATATCGACGACGAGAATGGCGGCATCCGTCGCTTCGAGCGCGACAAGCAGCGCTATCAGCGCCGCCGATTCAGTCGCTCCGTCCTCGATCAGCCAGCTTAGCGTCTCTGCTATCCGTGTCTTCAAGGTGGGGTCGGCATCGATCAGCCGTCGTGCTGCAGCGCCGCCGTTTTCCAGCCGATCCAAACCAATGAAGATGGCACCGGGCAGGGCTTCGGCGAGCGCATGCGCCAATCGCGTCTTGCCGCTGCCGAGCGGTCCGATGATGTAGGTGAGCTGGCGGATGTCGTATAGTTCGAAGCGTTCGCCGCCCCAGGGCCACGGGAGGTCGAACGCGGCGGAGAGCTCACCGGCGGGTTTCATCAGCCCGGCAACTTCGCCGAGGCTTGGGGTTCGGCCCCCGGCAAGTCCGGCCCGGATGGCGCTCACCTTCTCGATTGCGCCGGCCGCTTGGCGAAGCTGCAATTCGAGCCTTGCCTGATGTGCGGCAAGCGCAGGTTCCAGGCCGTCCGGATCGCCGCCCAATACGCGCTTTATCTGCGTCAGGCTGAGACCGAGGTTGCGCAGGGCGATGATCTCGCTCGCTCGCGCCATTTCGACAGGCCCGTAGGTTCTCCAGCCAGCGGCGGTCCGCACGGGCACCAGCAGATCGCGTTGTTCGTAGAGACGCAGCGCCTTGGCGGATACGCCAAGCCTTTTCGCGGCTTCGGAAGGGTTCAGGTATCGAGCAGAATAACTCACGAATCACCTCGTTCGTTGTTGACCGCCACTCTTATGGGAGCGGCCCCAAGGGCAGGGTCAAGCCTGCTTTCGCCAATTTGAAGGAGGGCTGAAACACCCCTATCAGCCGGCCCGGCGTTCAAAAGCCCGGCGGGCGGCGCGTATGCCAGTCGGTCGCCTGCTGGAACGCATGGGCTGCCCTCAGAAGGGATGCCTCGGAAAGATGAGGACCGATCAATTGCATGCCGAGCGGTATTCCGACCGAGGCAATGCCGCATGGCAAGGTGATGCTTGGACTGCCGGAGATATTGAAGGGAGAGGTGTAGCCAAGGAGAGCATGAAGATCGGACAGATAGTCGTCCATGTGATCATAGGGTATGCCCGGCACAGGGTACACCGGCGAGATGAGAGCGTCGATGCCGGCAAACATGCGGCTGAGCTGCCCCTTAAAGCGGTCACGATGAACATAGGCGTCCGATATGGTCAGCGGGTCGTAGCCGAAGCCTCGTTTGATCGCAGCTGAGAGTTGAGGGCCAAACCGTGATGGATCTCGGTCGTGTACGGGTTTGTGAAAGCGGGCAGTTTCGACATCGACGATGACGATCTGCGCCAGCGTCGCCTCGCGGCGATCGGGGACTTTGACAGGGACGATGACTGCGCCGAGTTGCCTGAAGATGTCTATGGC
>JAGWJK010000940.1 GCA_028865845.1 Rhizobiaceae bacterium | reverse complement strand
GACCTTCTGGACCGCGATGGACCCGAGGCTCCTCGGTTCCATCGACCGGAATACTGATCTCGCCGCCTTTCAGAATGTCCTGAATGCCGCGATTTTGAGAGGTTTCGTAAACCGCTCTTTGCACCAGCGCTTTTGCTCTACGCAAAAACCTTTGACGATTTTCCAGACTTTTGCCGCCTGGGTTCAGGCGTCGGTCAACAATATGCATTCCTTCTTCCTTGGTGGCTCATCCCGCCTGTTTCACACGCATGTACCATTCCACAAGCCGTCGAACCTGGCGCTCCGTATAGCCGCGCGCCATCATGCGTTCGACGAATTCGCCATGTTTCTTCTCAGTCTCGCCGTCTTTCTTCGAACCGAACGAGATCACCGGCAAAAGGTCCTCGACCTGGGAGAACATCCGCTTCTCGATGACTTCGCGGATCTTCTCGTAGCTCGTCCAGGACGGATTCTTGCCGCCGTGGCTCGCCCGTGCCCGCAGGCAGAACTTGACGATCTCGTTGCGGAAGTCCTTGGGATTGGCGATCCCAGCCGGCTTCTCGATCTTGGTCAACTCCTGATTGAGCAGTTCCCGGTCGAGAAGCTGCCCCGTATCGGGATCCTTGAAGTCGACGTCCTCGATCCAGGCATCTGCATAATCGACATAACGGTCGAAGAGGTTCTGGCCGTAGTCCGCATAAGACTCCAGATAAGCCTTCTGGATCTCGTGGCCGATGAATTCCGCGTAGCGCGGCGCCAGCTCGCCCTTGATGAACTCCATATAGAGTTTCTCGGTTTCGAGAGGCAGTTGCTCGCGGCGGATCGACTGCTCCAGCACATACATCAGATGCACCGGATCGGCGCCGACTTCCGTCGTGTCGTAGTTGAACGTCGCCGCCAGCACCTTGAAGGCAAAGCGCGTCGAAGCGCCGTCCATGCCTTCGTCGACGCCGGCCGTGTCACGGTATTCCTGCACGCTACGCGCCCTTGGATCGGTTTCCTTGACGCTTTCGCCGTCGTAGACCCTCATCTTGGAATAGGGCGTCGAGTTCTCATGCTTGGTCAGCCGCGTCAGCACCGTGAAGCGGGCGAGCGCATCCAAAGTCGCGGGAGCGCATGGCGCTTCGCTGAGTTCAGACTCCTCGATCAGTTTCTCGTAGATCTTCCGCTCTTCCGTGACGCGCAGGCAATAGGGAACCTTGACGACGCAGATGCGGTCGATGAACGCCTCATTGTTCTTGTTAGACTTGAAGCTCTGCCATTCCGCCTCGTTCGAGTGCGCGAGAATGACGCCGGAGAAGGGAATGGCGCCGATATTCTCGGTGCCTATATAATTGCCTTCCTGGGTCGCCGTCAGCAGCGGATGCAGCATCTTGATCGGCGCTTTGAACATCTCGACAAATTCGAGAATGCCCTGGTTGGCGCGGTTGAGGCCGCCCGAATAGCTGTAGGCATCGGCATCGTTCTGCGCCAGGCTCTCGAGCTTGCGGATATCGACCTTGCCGACCAGCGAGGAAATATCCTGGTTGTTCTCGTCGCCCGGTTCGGTCTTGGCAATCGCGATCTGGCGAAGCCGCGAAGGCTGCACGCGCACGACCTTGAAGCGCGACACGTCGCCTTCGAATTCCTCCAGCCGCTTCAGGCACCACGGGCTCATCAGCCCGGTGAGCCGCCGTCTCGGAATGCCGTAGCGCTCCTCGATCAATGGCCCCATGGTGACCGGATCGAACAAGCTGAGGGGGCTTTCAAAAACCGGCGACAGATCGTTTCCGGCCTTCAGCACATAGATGGGATGGACTTCCATCAGCGACTTCAGCCGCTCGGCGAGTGACGATTTGCCGCCGCCGACGGGACCGAGCAGATAGAGGATCTGCTTACGCTCTTCCAGCCCCTGGGCTGCATGGCGGAAGAAGGCAACGATGCGTTCGATCGTCTCTTCCATGCCGAAGAAACCGGAAAAGGCCGGATAGGTCCGGATGGTACGGTTCATGAAAATACGTCCGAGGCGGGTATCCTTGGCCGTATCGATCAGCAGTGGCTCGCCCATCGCGGCCAGAAGCCGTTCCGCCGCATTGGCGTACATGAGCGGCTCGTCCCGGCACGCGTCCAGGTATTCAGAGAATGACATCTCGACTTCGCGCCGTGCTTCGAAAGAACGGGCGAACGTGTTGAACAGCACATCATTGTTGTACATGGCGCCTCGATTAACTTGCTATTGCAGTAAACGCCGGCTTAGCGGGATCACTCCCCGCTACTAACTAAGGTGCGGTAAGAGTCGCTTCGAATCAATACCTAACCATTCAATAATTCGTACGCTCCATTAACGAGGCCAGCAATATCTTGAAAGGTTCTTTCCCCGGAATTAATAATGAACGCCCTTAAGGTTGCAAAATGATGATGCTTTCTATCCTTGGGAGGTGATTGACACTACCCCAATAGCACAAGCACCTACACCCGTTCAAAACGGCGCAGTCGCGATATCGTGATCGGAAAAACGGGAAAAATCCCGCGCCCGCGAGCGCAGCGTGTGCGACGTCGAACAGGATGGCGCTCAAACGCATCCAGTGCGCTTGTAGTCGAACAAGCAAACACCCAGGAGAGGAATGCATCGGCTGAAAGGAAAAAATAGAAGTGGTGCCCAGAGCCGGAATCGAACCAGCGACACGCGGATTTTCAATCCGCTGCTCTACCAACTGAGCTACCTGG
>JAGWJK010000939.1 GCA_028865845.1 Rhizobiaceae bacterium | reverse complement strand
TGATCGGCTTTTTCCTGCTGGCGCTACAGGGCGTTTCCGAAATCATCAAGAAGATCGCCGTTATGCGCGGCGACATCGAAGATCCGACGCCGCATGTCCCGACGCATGCGCCGCTGGATATTGAGACGCCTGCCGGGGAGGCGCGCTGATGATCGAATTCATTGCCGTGAACATGGCGCCGATCATGTTCGCTTCGCTGATCATTTTCCTCTTGATCGGCTACCCCGTCGCCTTTTCGCTCGCCGCCAATGGATTGCTGTTCTTCTGGATCGGCGTCGAGCTCGCGCCTTATTCCGGTGGCTCGATCAATCTTTCCTGGCCGCTGCTCAATGCCCTGCCGGATCGCTTCTGGGGTGTATTGTCGAACGACACGCTGCTCGCCATCCCATTCTTCACCTTCATGGGAATCGTGCTCGAACGGTCCGGCATGGCGGAGGACCTGCTCGACACCATCGGCCAGCTCTTCGGCCCCATTCGTGGCGGTCTCGCCTATGCCGTTATCTTCGTCGGTGCTCTGCTTGCCGCGACGACCGGCGTCGTTGCCGCGTCGGTGATCGCCATGGGCCTGATCTCGCTGCCGATCATGCTTCGATACGGTTATGATCGGCGGATTGCGTCGGGCGTCATCGCCGCTTCGGGAACGCTGGCGCAGATCATCCCGCCGTCGCTTGTGCTGATCGTCCTTGCCGACCAGCTTGGCCGTTCGGTGGGCGATATGTATGCCGGCGCAATGATCCCCGGTCTGGTGCTGACCGGCATCTACATGCTCTACGTCCTGATCATGTCGATCGTCCGGCCGAATTCCATGCCGGCCTTGCCGAAGGAAGCCCGTTCGCTCGGCTCCGGCGTCCTGTCGCTGATTGCCGCTCTCCTGCTCTGCGTCGTCATCACCTATGCCGGGCATGTCTATCTGACGCCCCTCTACGGCGAGAACGCCGATATCCTTGCGGCAACTGTCGGCGTCGCCGTCATCTATGCCGTCGCCATCCTCGATAAGACGATGAAGTTCAACGTGATGTCGCGGCTGGCACAGCAGGTGATCATCGTGCTGATCCCGCCGCTGGCGCTGATTTTCCTGGTGCTCGGCACCATCTTCCTAGGGATCGCCACCCCGACGGAAGGCGGAGCGATGGGGGCCGTGGGCGCCCTTGCAATGGCGGCGGCCAAAGGTCGGCTGAGCATGGATGTGGTTCGCTCCGCACTTGCTTCGACCACGCGGCTTTCCTCCTTCGTGCTCTTCATCCTGATCGGTTCGCGCGTGTTTTCGCTGACCTTCTATGGCGTCAACGGCCATGTCTGGGTGGAGCATCTGCTGGTGTCGCTGCCGGGTGGTGAAGTCGGCTTTCTGATCGCCGTGAACCTGCTGGTCTTCGTGCTTGCTTTCTTCCTCGATTTCTTCGAGCTCGCCTTCATCATCGTGCCCTTGCTGGCGCCGGCCGCTGAAAAGCTCGGCATCGATCTCATCTGGTTCGGGGTTCTGCTGGGCGTCAACATGCAGACCAGCTTCATGCATCCGCCTTTCGGCTTCGCGCTTTTCTACCTGCGTTCTGTGGCGGCACGGGTGCCCTATCTCGACAAAGTCACCGGCCGGCGGATCGCGCCGGTAACGACGGGACAGATATATTGGGGTGCGGTGCCTTTTGTTGGCATTCAGATCCTGATGGTGGCGCTGACGATCATGTTTCCGCAGATGGTCATGCGTTACAAAGGTACCGGTACCGGCATCGACCCCTCCACGATCAAGATCGAGGTGCCGGGCTTCGGTGCGCCCGGCAAGGACAATGGCAACGGTCTCGGCCTGCCGGGTGGCCTGCAGCTCCCGGGCAGCAATTCCTTAAGCGATAAGCCGGCCGGACAGGGCGCGGGACAAACCAATCCGCCCGCCGTCGACCTCAGCCAGCCGCCATCGTTCAAATGAGGAAAATTGGTCTTGCGGGCAGGTTGGTCTTCGCGTTGCGATGAGACGCTTAGGACCCAGGATGAGGAAACACCCGGAGTGACGCTCCGGGTGTTTCGTTTTGATCAGATTTTCCCGGCGCGCTGCAGCGTCATCATGTAGACGTCGTAGCTGTATTCGGCGACCTGCGCGTAGAGATAGTGATCGCCGCGGAAGCCTTTGATCGAACCCCAGATCTTTTTGAAGGTCGGGTTGGTCGCTTCCATTTCGGCGTAGACCTCGTTCGCCTTGTCGAAGCAGGCATTCATGATGTCGGTGCTGAACGGGCGTAGCTTGGCGCCTTCGGCGACGACGCGCTTGATGGCGCTGGGATTGAGGTAATCATATTTCTGCAGCATGTCGGCGTCGGTCGCCTGTGCTGCGGTACGCAGCAGCGATTGATAGGCCTTCGGCAGGCCGTCATAGGCCGCCTTGTTGAACATGGCATGCACCGTCGGGCCACCTTCCCACCAACCTGGATAGTAGTAGTACGGCGCAACCTTGTAGAAACCGAGCTTTTCGTCGTCATAGGGGCCTACCCATTCCGCAGCGTCGATAGTGCCCTTTTCCAGCGCCGGGTAGATGTCGCCGCCGGCAATCTGCTGCGGAACCACGCCGAGCCGTTCGACCACCTTGCCGGCAAAGCCGCCGATGCGCATCTTCAATCCCTTGAGATCGGCGACGGTGTTGATTTCCTTGCGGAACCAGCCGCCCATCTGCACGCCGGTGTTGCCGGCGGGAAAGCCGATCAATCCCTG
>JAGWJK010000938.1 GCA_028865845.1 Rhizobiaceae bacterium | reverse complement strand
TGCGTGCCGGCCTGCACATATTGGCCGACGCGGAGCGTACGGTTGCCGACGACGCCATCGACCGGAGCGACCACCGCCGTGTAGGAGAGGTTGAGCTCTGCCTGGGCCTGGACAGCTCGGTCATGCGCAAGCACCGCCTGCGACTGCGCAAGCTGCGCCTTCAAAAGATCGACCTGCTTGGTGGTGGCTGCGAGCGATGCCGTGTCGCGTTCGATAGCGGCGCGGGCGGCAGCGATCTGTGATGCGGCCTGCTGCGCGGTCTGCACCGGCGCGTAACCGTTGACGGACAGGTTCGAATAGCGCTTGTCGTTCTGCTCGGCGAAGGTCTCGTTGGCGCGGTCGACATCGACGGTCGACTGTGCGGCGGAGATCAATGACTGCTGCATGTCGAGCGATGCCTGCTTGGCATTGACGTCAGCCTCGGCCGCGGCCACATCGGCCTTGGCCTGATCGAGCGCCGTCTTGAAGTCGCGATCGTCGATGCGGGCAAGCACCTGGCCTGCCTTGACCGTCTGGTTGTCGCTGACGGCCACGTCGGTGATATAGCCGGAAATCTTCGGCGCGATGGCGCTGTTGTCGGCCTGCACATAGGCATCGTCGGTCGAAATCTGGAAACGGCCGACCGTCCAGTAATCATGGCCGTAGTAAGCAGCAGCAGCGATCACCGCCAGCGCGGTCGCACCGAATAGAACGGATTTGCCTCTCTTCTTCGTCGGCTTGGGCTCTGCAACCACGGCACGTGCGAGCTCGACGGCTATGTCCGGCTTGCCGGCATCCATAGCGGGAGCTTCTGCGGTCGAAGCCTGCTTGTTGGCATTCAATACGAGTACCTTGTTTTCCACTGTCGTCTCTCCTGGTGGGCCGGTCGCCTCTAAGGCCGGCGGCCGCAAAATTTCCTGACTGGATATTTAGGAAACTTGATGTTTTCCAAAATATGCACTATAAGATGGATGTCAATAGGAATTTGGAAAATCGATATGGTCGAAATTCAAATAATTGAGAAGCGGTCTCGTGGACGACCGCAGTTGCGCTGCGACGACGACACGAAAAGCGTGATCATCGAGGCTGCGGACGTGCAATTCCGGGAAAACGGCTATGCCTCGGCGAGCATCAATGCGATCGCGCAGGCGGCCGGTGTGTCGACGAAGACGCTCTATCGTCTTTTCCCGACCAAGGCGGATTTGTTCGGGAGTATCGCAACCGACCGCATCGGCCGGTTCTACATGGCGCTCGATCAGTCGACGCTGGCAACGATGGATCTGCGGCAGGGGCTGGAACGGCTGTTGATCGCCTACGGCATGCTGACCTTGTCGGACGAGACCATCGACATCATCAGGCTCGTCGTCGGCGAATCCGACCGCTTTCCGGAAATCGCCACATCGTTCTATGAAACGGCGATCGTCGGTTCAAACGCCGCGATGGAACGATGGCTTGTCCGGCAGATGGACAAGGGGCTGATCAAGCTCGAAGACCCGCACATGGCCTCCGGCATGCTGCGCGGAATGATGACGATGGAGCCGCAGCGGGCGGCGATGCTGCGCCAACTGCCCGCCCCGACCATCGAAGAGATCCACCGGCGTGCAAAAATCTGCGCCGATATTTTCCTCAAGGGCTGCCAGGTCTGATTGCAATCAGTCCTGGCGTGGATCGAGCGCGTCGTTGAGGCCGTCGCCAAGCAGGTTGAAGCCCATGACCAGCACGATGATGGCGACGCCGGGCCAGATCGGCATCCACGGCGCCTGCTGCAGGAATTGCCGCGCCGTATCGAGCATCGAACCCCAAGACGGGTCCGGCGGACGCTGGCCGAGGCCGAGGAAGGCTAGGCTCGCCTCCGCAAGCACTGCGGTCGCCATGGTGATCGTCGACTGCACGACGACCGGCGCGAGAATGTTCGGCATGATATAGGCGCCCATGATTTTCAGGTGCGGAACGCCGAGCAATCTCGCGGCAGCGATATAATCTTCCGTCTTGACCGTCAGCACCTGTCCACGCGTGAGCCGCACGAAGATCGGCATCGCCGATATGCCGATGGCGATCATCGCGTTTTCAAGGCTTGGATTGAGGAAGGTCGCAAAGGCAATCGCCAGCACGAGGAACGGGCATGACAGCAAGGCGTCGGTGCAGCGCGAGATGATCACATCGACGACCCCGCCGAAATAGCCGGAGACCAGCCCGAGCGGCACGCCGACGACGATGGCGATCACCACCGAAACCAGGCCGACGAGCAGCGAGGCGCGCGCGCCAAAAATGACGCGCGAGAGGATATCGCGGCCAAGATCGTCGGTTCCGAACCAATGCAGCGCCGATGGCGCCTGACGAACGGCGAGCCAGTTCGACACATTGGGCGGAAAGGGCGCAATCATTGGCGCCAGGACCGCAACCAGCACGAAAAAAAGGACGATGACGCCGCCGATGATGGCGCTCGGCTGATGCAGGCAGCGCTGGAGCGCCGAGCGGCGATGGCCGGATGCGGCCGGAATGGCGAGCGTGGCTTCGGTCGTGTTCATCCGCGCAACCTCGGGCTCAGAATAACATAGGCGATATCGGCGAACAGATTGAGCAGTAGGAACATCGCCGAAGAGCATAAGACGACGGCCTGAACCACTGCGTAGTCGCGGCCGAAGACGCCGTCGACCACCATCTTGCCGAAGCCTGGAATACCGAAGACCTGCTCGGTCAGAACCGCGCCGGAAAGCA
>JAGWJK010000031.1 GCA_028865845.1 Rhizobiaceae bacterium | reverse complement strand
CGATGCAGGAAAAAGCCAGTCAGACGGAAGGCGGCCGCCAGACTGATGTCATCGGCCGCTTCGGGGGCGCCGGCGGTCAGGAACGACGGCAATGCCAGCATCTTGTCGGCCCACGGCATGCCGGCAGCGCGACAAACGGCGCGGCCGCTCTTCGGCGAAACGAAGGCGAGATCGTCCCGCACTCCCGTCGCGGCGCATTCGGTGAGATCGAGGCCAAAGCCGAGATCGTTGAGAACGGCCAATTCGAAGCGGACGAAAAGCTCGCCCGCATCGGCCGGATTCTGCAGGTTTTCGAGGATGACGTCGAGCGCATCATAGAGATGCGGATGCGGATCGCGCTCCGGCAGCAGGCGCAACAAAGCAGCCATCGCCTGGACGCCGTAAACGGCAGTCGCCGTTTCCATCAGCCGCGCGGCCCGCAACCGCACGGGCTCCATGCGAAATTCGCCGAGATGCTCATGCAATCGCGCACGCCAGGTAACTTCGACCAGATTGCCAGATTGGAGAACCGGCTGCATGGACCGTGATCGGCCGGATCGTACCAGCCCCATATGCCGGCCGCGATCACGCGTCATCACCTCGGCGACGACGCTGGTCTCGCCGAGGCGCTTCACGCCCAATATGATCGCATGATCCTGCCACTGCATCGGCTGGTCTACCCCACGGAATATCGTGATTCCAGTTTAGGACAAACGAGCGGCGCTGTCACATCGCGAAGCAATCAACCTCGCGGCGTAACCTTGTCGACGAATATCCGCATGGCGGCTTCGTCGAAGGGTTTGCTGAGCAACGGCACGTTCCGCAGGTCGGGCGGAAAATCCGCCGTGTCCGAATAGCCGCTGACAAAGCCGAAGGAGATGCCGCGTTCTGCAAGCAGGCGGGCAAAACCAAAACTCATGGACTCCCCCAAGTTCACGTCCAACAGCGCAAAATCGAAGCGCGTGGATTGAATGGCATTGACCGCCTGCTCCACATTCGAGGCGATCTCCACCTCCTCGACACCCACGAGGCGAAGGATTTCCTCCGCTTCCATGGCAATAATGAAACTGTCTTCTAGTATGAGAACCCGCTGAACAGTCATCTCAGCATTGTCCCTTTGCCCGAGCGCCCAAAAGCCCCGCGCCCCATAAAAACTCACACATCTATCCCTCCGGCGCCTATCATCGGCCCGTGTTGAATGGATGGCATTGCCCCATCCGTTTTGGCTAGATCTCATGTGACATGACCTCTTGCCTGAGACCGCTTCGCACTTTTCGCCTCGCGGTACTACGGGCTCGACGTGATGCTCCAAGTCGCTTTGCCGCCGCGGTTAGTAAAAGGTGAAACTGGTCGAAAAGTGACGACTAAGGCAATCTATGCTGAGACACATGCAGGGCGCATTTAAAAAAGACATGTTTCGATCTGTTCCAGATCAGAGAATCAGATGAATGGCCGCTTGCCCTCGTCGAGCCCTTCCCATTCGGCGAGCGTCGCAAGGCCCTCGTCGTCGAGCACGTCGCAGCCGCGCTCCTGCCAGCGGATAAGGCCGCGTTCGGCAAGCTTTTTCAATGTCTTGTTGGTATGGACGATGGAAAGGCCGAGCGTGTCGGCAATGTGCTGCTGGGTAATCGGGATGACCTTGCTACCGTTGAAAAGGTGCACCGTCCGGGCGCGCTGGTAGAGATAGGCAAGCAGATAGGCAGCGCGTTCCAGAGCGGAACGGCGACCAATACTCAAAAGATGCTCGTCCAAAATTCTTTCCTCCTGCGCCGCGATCCAGGTGAGATCGAAGGCGAGCGAGGCGTGCCTGTTGTAGAGAGTCATCAATTCCTCGCGTTCGAAAACGCAAAGGGTTACCGGCGACAGCGCCTCGGTCGAGTGCTGCATCTCGCCCATGACCGAGCCCTGCAGTCCGACGACATCGCCGGGCATCACGTAGTTGAGGATCTGCCGGCGGCCGTCCTCCATCAGCTTATAACGGAAGCCCCAGCCGGACAGCACGGTGAAGAGATGGGCGCTATAGGCGCCTTCAAGCAGGATCGTCGCCCCCGCGTCGACCGTGAGTTCCCCCTTTTTGAAGTTCGAAACGAAATTCAGCTCTTCGCGATTGAACTCGCGAAAATGCGGCAGATCTCGCAACGGACACTCTTGGCATGGAGTTTTCTGTTTATGCGCCGTCGTCGCCTTGGCCATGGGTGCCCCTTGCATCGCGCCGGATTTAATCGCGTTCCCGGCGACTGTTGCAAGGTAAGACGATCAACGGAAAAATGTTCCGCCGATCGGCGCTAAACCCCAATGATTTCGGCTGAAAAGAAAAGCTTCAGCGGGGGAACTCCAATCCCATCTCGCGGAAGCGCTCAGGATCGTCGCCCCAGTTCTCGCGCACCTTGACGAACAGGAAGAGGTGGACCTGCTGTTCGAGGATCTCGGACAGCTCCTTGCGCGATGCGGTGGAAATCGCCTTGATCGTGTCGCCAGATTTCCCAAGGGCGATCTTCTTCTGGCTTTCGCGCTCGACGTAAATGACCTGTTCGATGCGGACCGAGCCGTCCTTGCGCTCTTCCCACTTTTCCGTTTCGACATGCGAGGAATAGGGAAGCTCCTGATGCAGACGCAGGAAGAGCTTTTCGCGGGTGATTTCCGCGGCGAGCTGGCGCATCGGCAGGTCGGAAATCTGATCCTCCGGATAATACCAGGGGCCTTCCGGCAGGGTCTTTGCCAGATAATCCATGAGATCGTCGCAGCCGGAGCCGTTTTCGGCTGATATCATGAAGGTTCGCTCGAAGGCGATCTTCTCATTTGCAGCGGCGGCGAGCGCCAGCAGATCTTCGCGGCGCACGCGGTCGATCTTGTTCAACACCAGGATTTTCGGCTGCGAAACTTCCTTCAGGCCTTCGAGGATCGCCTCGGCATCGCCGCGGATGCCGCGTTCGCTGTCGATCAAGAGCATGATCAGATCGGCATCCTTGGCGCCGCCCCAGGCCGTCGTCACCATGGCGCGGTCGAGGCGACGGCGCGGCTTGAAGATGCCGGGCGTGTCCATGAAAACGATCTGCGCGTTGTCGTGGATGGCAATGCCGCGCACGATCGCGCGCGTCGTCTGCACCTTATGGCTGACGATCGACACCTTGGCGCCGACCAGCCGGTTGACGAGCGTCGACTTGCCGGCATTGGTCGGGCCGATGAGAGCCACGAAACCCGAATGCGTGGGAACGGTATCTTCAACCGCACCTTCGCCGGCGGCCATGTCTTCCTGATTGGTCATCTTTTCCGTCGTTTCTGGGCAGTTACTTCTGTAGAGACTGAGGCTGCCATACACCTTCACGCTCCAAAATCCGTGTCGCCGCCACTTGCTCTGCGGCACGCTTGGAACGTTCTATTCCGGTCTCGGGCGAGGTTCCCGCCACTTCGACCGTCACTGTAAAGCGGGGATCATGATCCGGTCCGCTGCGATCATCAACCCTGTAAACGGGCGTGACGCCGAATTTCGCATGCGCCCATTCCTGCAGCTCGGTCTTGGCGTCTCGTCTTGCGCCGTCGGCGCGCACTGCACGGCGCTCCCAATAGCGCAGGATGAATTTCCGCGCGACTTCAAGGCCGCCATCGAGATAGAGCGCTGCAATCAGGCTTTCGACGACATCGGCGCGCACGTTCAGCATGCGCTTGCCGGTCAACTTCTTCACGTCGGCGCCGGTGCGGATAAAAAGATGCAGCTGCAGTTCGTCGGCGACTTCGGCGCAGGTTTCGGCGCTGACGAGCTGGTTGAGGCGGACGGAAAGCTCCCCTTCCGTCGCCGCGCCGAACGTCCGAAACAACAGTTCAGCGATGCACAGGCCGAGCACCCGGTCACCGAGAAATTCCAGCCGCTCGTAGTTGCCTGCCTTGTGAGTGCGGGCGCTGGCATGCGTCAGAGCCCATTCCAGGCGCCCCGCCTCGGCGAATTCGTGCCCTATCGCGGCTTCAAGCCTGGTACGATCCGCCTGCGAGAGCGTCGTCGCTTTCGTCATTCGACAACCTTGAAGAGGCGATTCCAACGCATGTTGGTCGGCCATTTCCAGACTTCGCGGAACGAGGTGTCGTTGCCGAGCGAGAAGAAGATGACGCTGGCGCGACCGATCAGGTTCTCAGCCGGCACGTAGCCGACGTCGAAACGGCTGTCGTCGGAATTGTCGCGGTTATCGCCCATCATGAAGAAGTTGCCCGGAGGCACGACATATTCCTGCGTGTTGTCGCCACGCGAGGTCGGCGACAGGTCGAGCGTGTCGTAGACCTTGCCGGTATCGGGCAGACGCTCGCTGTAAACCGGGATATCATCGCCCGGCTCCTGGCTGTAATCCGACGCGAAGGTGCCATGCGGCTCGCGCGGAACGGCCTGGCCGTTGATGTAGAGGATATCGTTCTTCACCTGGATACGGTCGCCCGGCAGGCCGATCACGCGCTTGATATAGTCGACTTCCGGATTCGGCGGGAAGCGGAAGACCACGACGTCGCCACGCTTTGGATCGCTGCCGAAAATCCGGCCGCTGAAAATATCCGGCGAGAAGGGTAGCGAATATTTCGAGTAACCGTAAGCGAACTTGTTGACGAAGATATAGTCGCCGACAAGAAGCGTCGGCATCATCGAGCCGGACGGGATGGTAAAGGGCTGAAATAGCACCGTGCGGATGATCATCGCGAGAACCAAGGCCTGGACGATGACCTTGATGTTTTCCCACAGGACATTCTGCTGTTTTTCGGCTTTCTCGGACACGCAGTCTTATTCCTTTTTCGCACCCCACCGGCGCACTTCAACTTTCAGGCACTCTGTAGCCGCTTCATATCACGGCGGCAATGGCGCCGATATCAAAAGCGACATATGCCCGTCATTCAGCCGGCAATCGGGAGCGCCTCGATAATCACAAAGGCTTGAGCAAGAGGAAAATCATCCGTTATCGTCAAATGAATGGCGGCACGGTGATTTTCCGGCAGCATGGATGCAAGCCTTTTAGCCGCTCCGCCAGTCAGTTGCATCGTCGGCTTGCCGCTGGGAAGGTTGACGACGCCCATGTCGCGCCAGAAGACGCCTTGGGCAAGCCCGGTGCCAAGCGCCTTGGAACAGGCTTCCTTGGCCGCGAAACGCTTGGCGTAGGAAGCGGCCTTGTTCTTGCGGCGCTCGGATTTGACGCGCTCGATATCGGTGAAACAGCGGTTGGTAAAGCGCTCGCCAAAGCGCTCGATCGATTTCTCGATGCGGCGGATATCGATGAGGTCGCTGCCGATGCCGATGATCATGAGAAGGTTCTCCAGCCAGCCGACGCGGCTACGCGTTCCGTCAGACGCCCGACGCGTTTTCCGCCAGCGCCATGCGTTCGCGCGCGCGCTCCATCAGCCGGGCCTTGCGACGGCTCTTGAAGCTTTTGACGCCGTAATAGGTCAGGGCATAAACGACGAGACCGGAAACGATCGCCGGCGGAATGCCGCCGATCAACATCGGCTTCAAGACCGGATCCCAGATCTGCAGCAGGTCGCCCTTGTGGAACAGAGCCGGAAGATCGATGCCGCCGCTCTGGTCGCCGCCATCGCGCGCAAGGATGAGATGACCGACTTCCCAGGTGAAAGCCCAGATGAACGGATAGGTGATCGGATTGCCTGCCGCGAGACAGCCGAGCGCCGAGGCCAGCACATTGCCGCCGATCAGATAAGCGATGACGATCGCCATGATGAAATGCACGCCGATGAAAGGTGTCCACGACACCATGATGCCGGCTGCAAAGCCTGCCGCAACGGAATGCGGCGATGCCGCCAGACGCACGAGGCGCTTTCCAAAATATTGGAACCCACGGACAAAACCCTTACGGGGCCAAAGGTGCTCCCGCAATTTTTCCGTGAACGTCAGTGGTTTTCGGCGGCGAAATAACATGCGGCTTATCTAGTGTAAGTCAGGCCGTCATGACAAGAGCGTCAAAGCGTATCATGTGGCGAATATTGCCGCAGTAACCTATTCTCTTCCAGGGCGCGACTATTGCACGCCCCTTCCCTATATTGGATAGTATTGACAGCGATTAACGCTGGCGGAACATGCCGCGATCGACCTGACGCTGACGATACTCAAGGTCAAAACGGTCATACGAGCCATTCAGGTAAGCGGCTTCACGTTCTTCTACGCTCGGGACGCGCAAGGCGCGGGCGAACTTCTTGATAGGACCAAACATTGTCTTGTCTCACTTCTGTTTCGTTTCTTCGATGACCACAAGATAGGCGCGCAAAAGGTTAATTACCACCGCTCTAATATTGACGCAGCCATGCGTCATGCGCATGGCTTTATGAGAGATGGGGCAAAGTTGATCATAAAACGATCACAAAATGTGCAATGAGCCGCCAAATGGGGCCATTGCGGGCATTGCTCATTCATAAAGCCGCTTTACGGTCGCAATGCAGTCAAGTTCCTTGAGCTGCACCAGCAGCTGATTGAGCTGCCGCAGATCCCAAACTTCGACATCCAAGGCCATCTCGGTGAAATCGGCTGCAACGCGCACCGTGTTCAAAACACGGATATTGACGTCGATGTCGGCCACGGTCTGCGCGACCCTGGCAAGCGTGCCTGGCTCATTCAGTGCGTTGATCAGGATACGGGCGGTGAAACGCGACTTGTTGGCTTCGTCCAGATCCCAGCGCACGTCGATCCAGCGTTCCGGCTGATCGTCGAAGTGCTGCAGCTTGGGCGACTGGATCGGATATATGGTGATCCCCTTGCCCTTTTCCATGATGCCGACGATGCGGTCGCCGGGAACGGCGCCGGTCGGAGCAAAGTGCACTTCGACATCCGCAGCAAGTCCGCGGATCGGCAGAGCATCCACGCCTTCGATGCCAGCAGCGAGATCGGCCTTGGTCTTGCCGGGGATCTTGAAGATCATGCCTGAAGCGCTGCGGACGTTGAACCAGCCCTCGTCGCCGGCGGGCTTCACCGTGACGCGCTCATCCTGATGATCCGGATAAACGGCGCGCAGAACATCGAGCGACGACATCTCCCCTCGCCCGACGGCGGCGATCGCATCCTCGACATCCTTCTGGCCAAGGCGATGCAGGGCAGGCTTGAGGGCATCCCGAGAGAAGACCTTGCCGGCACGCTCGAAGGTGCGTTCGAGGATGCGGTGGCCAAGGCCTGCATATTGCTTGCGGATGGCAAGCCGGGTGGCGCGGCGGATGGCGGCGCGCGCCTTGCCGGTGACGACAATCTCTTCCCAGGCGGCGGGCGGCACCTGCACGCCGGAACGGATGATCTCGACCTCGTCGCCATTGGTGAGACGCGTCACCAGGGGCATGATGCGCCCGTTGATCTTGGCGCCGACGGTCGTGTCGCCGATGTTGGTGTGGACGGCATAGGCAAAATCGATCGGGGTCGCGCCGCGCGGCAGGGCGATCAGCTTGCCCTTCGGCGTGAAACAGAAGACCTGGTCCTGGAACAATTCAAGCTTGGTATGCTCGAGGAATTCTTCCGGACTGTCGCCTTCCGCCAGCGCTTCGATCGTGTGCCGGAGCCAGGAATAGGCGTTGCTCTCGCGCGACAGCAGCTCGCCATCGCCGTTGGTGCCGGTACCGTCCTTGTAAAGCGCATGCGCGGCAATGCCGAATTCGGCGATTTCATGCATGCGCTTGGTGCGGATCTGCAGCTCGATGCGCTGGCTGGAAGGACCGACGATGGTGGTATGCAGCGAGCGATAGTCGTTCTGCTTCGGCGTCGAGATGTAGTCCTTGAAACGGCCGGGAACCACGCGCCAGCGCGTATGCACGATGCCCAATGCGCGATAGCAGGACGGGACATCGTCGACGAGCAGGCGGAAACCGTAGACGTCCGACAATTGCTCGAAGGACAGCGACTTGGACTGCATCTTGCGGAAGACCGAATAGGGCTTCTTCTGCCGGCCCTTGACCATGGCGTTGGCAAGACCGTTGGCGACCAGGAGGTCGCGCAGCTCCGTCTCGATCTTCTTCACCAGGCCTTCATTGCGCCGGGAGAGCTCTTCCAGGCGCTTGGTGACGGTATCGTGGGCTTCGGGGTTGATATGGCGGAAGGACAGCTCCTCCAACTCCTCACGCATATCCTGCATGCCCATGCGGCCGGCCAGCGGCGCATAGATTTCCATCGTCTCTTCGGAGATGCGGGCCCGTTTCTCGGGCGACATGTGCTCCAGCGTGCGCATGTTGTGCAGGCGGTCGGCAAGCTTGACCAGGAGCACGCGAACATCGTCGGAGATGGCAAGCAGCAGCTTACGGAGATTTTCGGCCTGCTTGGCCTTCTTGGTGACGAGATCGAGCTTCTTGATCTTCGTCAGGCCCTCGACGAGCCGACCGATATCCTCGCCGAACAACTCGTCGATTTCAGCGCGCGTCGCCGTGGTGTCTTCGATCGTGTCATGCAGCAGCGCGACGGCGATCGTCGATTCATCCAGGCGCATGTCGGTCAGGATGGCGGCAACTTCGAGCGGATGGGAAATATAGGGATCGCCGCTGGCACGTTTCTGCTGCCCATGTTTCTGCATCGCATAGACATAGGCCTTGTTGAGAAGAGCTTCGTTGGCATCGGGCTTGTATTTCTGCACACGCTCAACAAGCTCGTATTGCCGCATCATTCCCGGGCTACTCCATAAAAATAAAAGCGCGCCAGTCATACGACCGGCGCACGCATCAATTCATCATATCGCTCCTGATCGGAGCATCAAGCATAACGATCAGTAATCGTCGCTTTTTTCCGGCGGAACAAGGCCTTCGATACCAGCCAGAAGTTCTTCTTCCGACATCTGGTCGAAGGTAACCGCTTCCGGAGCGTCTTCTTCCTCGTCGCCCGAAGCAGAAGCAGCAGCACCGGCGGCCAAGAGGCTTGCCGGATCGGGCTCGGGCTCGTCGACTTCCACATGCTTCTGCAGCGAATGGATCAGGTCTTCCTTCAGGTCGTCGGGAGACAGGGTCTCGTCGGCGATTTCGCGCAGCGCGACGACAGGGTTCTTGTCGTTGTCGCGATCGATGGTGATCGAGGAGCCCTGCGAAATCAGGCGCGCGCGGTGGCTGGCGAGCAGAACGAGCTCGAACCGGTTCTCAACTTTATCAATGCAATCTTCAACTGTGACACGGGCCATTGCCTGTCCTTTGCGGTCGTGATGTATTCATCATGTCTCGGAGTAGCTCGCCCGATACATGCAAACGATGGCAAATTCAAGTTTTTCCTGCCGGAAGCCTCCCAATCCCCCGACAATGCGCTAAATTTCATTAGACAAGTTTCAAATTCAATTTTAAGTTGCTTGGAATATCGCGAATCGTGCCCTAAATCTCGACTATATGAATAATTCATAAAGTAACCCGGACTAATTCGGGCGTCATACAAGGCGTTGTTTTGACTGCTTTTTGAGTAAAAGTGATTGCGTTTTGGTAACAATGGATATGTAAGCGATGTTCGACCCACGCGAAAAAATTGCACTTTTTATAGATGGCGCCAATCTTTATGCGGCGTCGAAAAGTCTTGGTTTCGATATTGACTATCGCAAGCTCCTGAAAGCCTTTCAGAAGCGCGGATATCTACTGCGTGCCTACTACTATACCGCTCTGATCGAGGACCAGGAATATTCGTCGATCCGCCCGCTGATCGACTGGCTGGACTATAACGGCTACAAGGTTGTTACCAAGCCGGCGAAGGAATTCACCGATTCCATGGGCCGTCGCAAGATCAAGGGCAACATGGATATCGAGCTCGCGATCGACGCCATGGAACAGTCCGAGACCGTCGACCACCTCGTCATCTTCTCCGGTGACGGCGACTTCACCACGCTGGTGGAAGCGCTGCAGCGCCGCGGACGCAAGGTGTCGGTCATTTCCACGATGGCAACCCAGCCGCCGATGATCGCCGACGATCTTCGCCGCCAGGCCGACCATTTCATCGATCTCGTATCGCTGAAGTCCGAAATCGGCAGGGACCCGTCGGAACGTCCGCAGCGTCCGGCCGAAACCACCGCTACCAGCAGCGCCGACGCTGAAGAATAGTTCGCCGCCAGCCCGATTTAAGGTCTGAGGTAGGCAGCACCGGCTGGCGCCTCAGATGCATGGCTTAGGCTGCCACGGCCAATATGTCAGGCCAACTGCGCACGGCATGGCGAAATGCTCGCCCGCTCAGCCATTATCCTTGAGCAGGCGGCTCTTCTGCCTATTCCAATCGCGTTCCTTCTCGGATTCGCGCTTGTCATGCAGCTTTTTGCCCTTGGCGAGCGCCAGTTCCAGCTTTGCCCGGCCGCTATCATTGAAATAGATCTTCAGCGGGATCAGCGTCATGCCTTCGCGGTTGACGGCGGACCGCAACCGGCCGATCTCACGACCGGAGAGCAGCAGCTTGCGGCGACGGCGCGGCTCGTGATTGAAGCGGTTCGCCTGCAGATATTCCGGCAGATAGGAGTTGATCAGCCAGATCTCCCCATCCTCGTCGGATGCATAGGATTCGGCGATGTTGGCCTTGCCCTCACGCAGGGACTTCACCTCGGTGCCCTTCAACACCAAGCCGGCTTCATAGGTATCGATGATCTCATAGTTGAAACGCGCCTTGCGGTTTTCCGCGACGACCTTGTTCACTACGCGCTGGCTGCCTTTTGGTGCCATGGTTCTTCTTCTTTTTTCCGTCTGTCCAATGCGACAGCCGCCCCTAGGGCATCTTTATTCTTATCGGCGCGAAGGTCAGTGTCCTCCGCGCGAACATGAGTTTCTTCCGCTCTAAATAAGCGAGACCGCCCTCCTTGTGAAGAGAGCGGTCTCGAATGACATACAGCTTGCCGTGTTGGCCGGCTGTTAGTTCAGCAACCCGGCATGGCGCATGGCGGCATCGATGGCCGCTTCCGTTGCCGGCTCCAGCGTCGACAGCAGCGGCGAGCGCACGTTGCGGCTCATCCGGCCGAGGCGGGACAGGCCATACTTCGCTCCGCAAAGGCCGGGTTCCATGAAGATGGCCTTGTGCAGCGGCATCAGCCGGTCTTGGTATTCCAGCGCAGCGGCGTAATTTCCGGCGAGCGTTGCCGCCTGAAACTCCGCACAGAGCCGCGGTGCAACATTGGCGACAACCGAAATGCAGCCGACGCCGCCATGGGCATTGAAGCCGAGCGCCGTCGCATCCTCGCCGGAGAGCTGCCGGAAGTCAGAGCCGCAGGTAATGCGCTGCTCGGAAACCCGCTCGATCTTGCCGGTCGCATCCTTGACGCCGACGATATTGGCGTGGGCCTTGGCAAGCGCGCCCATTGTTTCCGGCGTCATGTCGACGACCGAGCGGCCCGGAATGTTATAGATGTAGATCGGCAGCTTCACGGCTTCGGCAACGGCGGAGAAATGAGCGTAGAGCCCCTTCTGCGTCGGCTTGTTGTAATAGGGTGTCACGACCAGCACCGCGTCGGCGCCGACCTTTTCGGCATGCAGCGCCAACTCGATCGCTTCGCGGGTGTTGTTGGAGCCGGCGCCGGCCATCACAGGCACGCGTTTGCCCGAGACTTCGATACAGAGTTCCACGACGCGCTTATGCTCTTCGTGCGACAGGGTCGGCGATTCACCAGTCGTACCGACCGGAACGAGCCCGCTGCTGCCCTCTTTGATCTGCCAGTCGACATGGGAAGCAAAGGAAGCTTCATCCACCTTGCCGGCGTCGGTGAAGGGCGTGACGAGTGCGGGAATGGACCCCTTGAACATGCAAGTCTCCTGGCGGCATCGCTTTCATGCTTCAGCCGCAATCCATGGTTATGAATCCGCGCACCATAAAGCGCCGGCTTGACGGCGACAAGCGCGCTTTCGTTGGTAAAGGGCAGTTTCCGAAATCATATTTGATTGAAATTTCAGCCAGCGCTAAGGTTTCATTAATATAAGTTTCGGCAAATGAAGCGGGCCTGTTTTCTGTTGCGAGTACCCGGATGAGAAGACCTGTCGTGATCTTGGCCGCCGTGGGCGTGGCGGTCGCGTGGAGCAGTTTTGCGTCGCAGCTTCCCGGTGAGATGGCTCAAGCCCCAGGTGCGACCGACGTGGCCATGGCCATGCCGGACCCTCTGAGCACGGCCTCCATTCCGCGCAGCTCGGCGATCGCGCCGATCAGCGGCGACCTGAAGGCCGGTCTCGACGCGCTTTCCGCCAAGAACCCGATGCAGGCGCTCGCGATCCGCAACGGCATGGGCCAGGGGACGCTCGATCGCCATATCCTGACATGGGCGATCGCCACATCGGGCCAGCCCGGTGTCCCCTCCGGCGAAATTGCGGCGGCCGCCCGCGAGCTTGTCGGCTGGCCGGGCCTTGGAAGCCTTCGTGGCAATTCCGAGCGCGCGCTCTATGCGGAAAATCCGCCGGCCGACCAGATTCTTGCCGCCTTTGGCAGTACCCAGCCGGAAACGCCGGAAGGTGCGGTCATTCTTTCGCGCGCGCTTGTCTCGCGCGGCGGAACTGCGCAGGCAACCAAGCTGATCCGCAAAATCTGGCGCAGCGAGCCTCTGGACAAGCCGTTCGAGGACAAGATCCTCGCCGAATTCTCAAGCCTTCTGTCCCCCGCCGATCACAAGGCGCGGATGGATTTCCTGCTCTACCGCGGCCGCACCGCGCAGGCGAAGCGGTTCGGCGATCTCGGCAGGGCGCAGTCGCTCTACAAGGCCTGGGCTGCGACCAACAATCGTTCCGCCAATGCCGGCGCGCTGATCGCCGCAATGGACCCGCAGTGGCGTAAGGACCCGGCCTACCTGTTCATGCAGATCGAAAATCTGCGCCGGCAGGATAAATACGACGATGCGGCCGCCCTTTTCTCACAGATGCCGCGCGATCGCAGCCTGCTTGTCGACCCTGGCCAATGGTGGGACGAGCAGCGCATCGTCAGCCGTGGCCTCGTCGATCAGGGCGAGTTCAAGGCCGCCTATCG
>JAGWJK010000937.1 GCA_028865845.1 Rhizobiaceae bacterium | reverse complement strand
TGGTGGCATAGCGCTTGCGGCTCCGCTCGGTGCGTGGCTGGAAGGACAATATGGGTTCGTCGCCACCGGCGGCGTGACCATCGCCCTGGCACTCGCCGGCCTTGCCCTGGCCCAGACCCGCCCGCCCGTTCCCGGCGTCCAGGAACGGGGCATCGGCACCGGCCAGGTCTTCAGCCGCATCGCGCCTTTTGGCACAACGCTGGCGCTCGCCTCCTGCGGTTTCGGCGTCGTCATGGCGTTCATCGCTTTGTTCTTCCATAGCCGCAACTGGGATGGCGCTTCGTTGGCGTTGAGTGCGTTCGGCCTGGCTTTCATGGGCATTCGCCTCGGCCTCGCGCAGGTCGTCGCCCGCTTCGGCGGCCTGCCGGTGGCGCGCATCTCGCTGGTGCTGGAGGTGATCGGCCTCGTGGCGCTTGCCTGCGCTCCCTCGCCGCTCGTCGCGATCATCGGCGCGGCCCTTGCCGGCGCTGGTTTCGCCCCGGTTTTCCCGGCACTCGGCAATGAAGCGATGGAACGCATCCCGCCGCAAAATCGCGGCGTTGCCCTTGGGCTTTATTCCGTCTTCCTCGACGTATCTCTCGGCGCGACCGGACCGCTTGCCGGCCTGCTTGCCTCGCATCTCGGTTATGCCTCGCCCTTCTTCCTCGGCATCGGCGCAGTCGTGCTCAGCCTTATCCTCAGCATGGGGCTGCGCAAGGGCCGCCTGCTCTAGATGCCTGCGGGTCTCGGACCTTTCGCGGCCGGAACTATCCATCTTTCCGATAATCGTTGCGCTCGATGAGCGCAGCTTGGTATGGAACGCGCTTACCCGCAGGCAGGAGATGCGCAAATGGACGTTACCGAAATCGTTATCGAAGGCGATACGCCGGGGATCGCATGGCGGTTGCCGGTGCTGCATTTTTCAGGCAGCAAGCCGGAGGCGCCGAAGGTCTATATCCAGGCGGCGTTGCATGCCGGCGAGCTGCCGGGTACGGCGCTGACGCACTTCCTTTGCGAACGGTTGCGACAGGCCGAAGCGGACGGTGCCATCTTCAGCGACATCATCGTTGTCCCGCATGCCAATCCGATAGGCGCAGCGCAATCGCATTTCGGTGAGATGCAGGGCCGCTTCGATCTCGGATCGCGCACCAATTTCAATCGCGACTTCCCGCTGATTTCGCTGCGCGACCGCGACCTGCTCGTCGACAACCTTCAGCGCTATCCGGCAACTGACCGGCTGAAGCGGCAACTGATCCATATGGCGCTCGGCGCCGATCTCGTCATCGACCTGCATTGCGACGACGAATCCCTGCAATATGCCTATATCGACGAAGCTTTCTGGCCTGAGGCTGCAGATCTGGCGGCGGCGTTGGAGATGGACGCGGTGCTGCTCTCGGACGGCGAGAGTTCCGCCTTCGAAGAAGCCGTGAGCTTTGCCTGGAAATACGAAGTGCCCGGCGAGAAGAAATCGCATCTGCCCGGAAAATTGTCCGTGACCGTCGAGCTGCGCGGCACACGCGATGTCTACCCGGAGATGGCGCGAAAGGATGCGCAAGGTCTGTGGCGTTTTCTCGCCGCCCGCGGCGCCGTACACGACGACAATGTCGCGCTAACGAGTTTCACCGGTCCCGCGGTACCGCTCGACAATGTCGAGATGATCCGTGCGCCACAGGCAGGCACCGTGCTCTTTCATCGCAACATCGGCGAACGGGTCGCCGAAGGTGACCTGCTCGCAACCATCATCACCGCGCCCGGCATGGCGAACGGGACCATCGATGTCCATGCACCACAAGCCGGCCTTATCGTGACGCGCGTGTCCGACCGTCTGGTACGCCGGCGCGGCGACCTGATGAAAATCGGCAGCGACCGGCCGAGCGCGACGGTCCGCAAGCCTGGAACGCTGGAAGACTGATCGACATTCTCCAGATCGGACCTGATCCCCTCTCGGGATCAGGTCTCAGCGGCCATCCACCACCCTGCAGCGTATCATAAAGGCGACTACAGTCGCGCGGCGAAGGGTTTCCCCGCAGCGGCGCGCCATATCGGCGGCTCCTGCGATGGCAGCATCCGGCCGCAGCACCCATGTCGCTCTGCGTGTGATTATGTGAATTTCCATCATGACCATGCCTCCGATCCAAATCGTTGCAGGCGATGTGTTTTGACGCACACCCTCGATCAGGTATGCAGTCATGCATTTCTATATGCATGCAGTCTGCATATAAAATGAGAAAAAGTCAAGCCTATCCTGGGCGGTCAAATGACACCCCTTGCGTTGCAATCTCTAATCGAGATGCGCGACCGGACACCGCTCCTGGTCGCAGACCCCCTGGTCGCAGACCCGGCAGACCACATCCTGATCGGGACCGGGATCGACCAGGGTCGGGAGCAGTTTCTCCATAAGCCGCCCAAGCTGCTCTCTTTCGTCAGCATCGAGCGTGGTGAAAGCCCGTCGGATCACCGCACGGCGAGCCCGAAGGCTCCGATCAAAAAGCTCCGTGCCCGTGTCGGTCAGTTGCAATGACTTGGCACGACGGTCGCCCTCGACGCCATCGGCGCGGACCACGTAACCGCCCGCAACGAGCTGATCGACCAGGCGCACTGTCGCGGAATGCGAAAGAGCAATCGGCTTGCGCAGGGTCTCTATGGTCAATCCCGGCTCGGTGCCGATCTGGACGATGGCGGCGACGGCGCTGGGGCCAAGGCCGGTCTCGTCGGCGAA
>JAGWJK010000936.1 GCA_028865845.1 Rhizobiaceae bacterium | reverse complement strand
GTCATGAAGAATTTCGGCGACGTCGAGCACATCTGGGTGCCGCATTCCTCCGGCGGGCACTATGGTGGAGACGACCGGCTGCGCAACATGCTGCTGAAGTCCGGACCGAACGACGAGCTGCGCCAGCGTGCCGGCTCGCGGGCCGGTGCCATGTCGGTTCTCTGCGGCGTTGCGGCGCTGGAAAGCAGCCGCAGCGGCAAGCAGGTGTCGATCGCTGATATCTGGGGCGAGGACAAGCTCGGTCTATTGGAGGGGCGGCCCTAGGCCGCTCCCTTCGGGTCTATTACCGGCAGTTCGGCAGTTGGCGGGCGTAGACGGCGGCAATGTTGTTGAAACGCCGGGCGCCTGCCTGCGCGGTGGCGTTGTTGCGAGCCGCACCCTGCATGTAGCCCTTCGCTCCCGAATAATAAGCGAGATAGAGATTGTAGGAATCGTTGAGCGGGATGCCGGTCTGCAGGTGCGTCTGGTAGTGATACCAGCCGACGAAATCGATCGCGTCGCCGAAATTGGTGCGTTTTGCAAACCAGTTGCCGGTTTCGCGCTTGTATTTGTCCCAGGTGCCGTCGAGCGCCTGCGAATAGCCGTAAGCCGTCGTCGGCCGGGTCCAGGGAATGAAGCCGAGCAGATAGGTTCTGGGCGGGCGGGCGCGTGGTCGGAAGCCGGATTCGGTGTAGATCGTTGCCATCAGGATCGGCACGGGAACGCCGTATTTGCGTTCCGTGTGCTCGGCCGCCCGACGCCAATTGTTGAACCAGCCATCGCGCTGGTCGAAGATCGAACAGGCATCGCGGATGTTATGCGGCGCAGTGGCGCAACCGGCCAAAACGGCAAGCAGCATCACCGCCAGGATGGATAGGATTCGGGTACGCATTACTAGAACCTCTTTACTAAAGAGATAGCTAGCCCGGAATGATTAAAAACGGGTGTGTGAGGCGTGCCGAAATGGGGCGATTTCGCGGTGATTCCGGGGCTTTATGCCATGCGCGCCATGTCTTCGCGGCGGATTTCGTAAAGCAACGGTTCGCCCCGGATGAAACGGGCGACTTCGTCGACCGCCATCTCGCCGAGCCGCGTACGTTCCAGGCCGACGGCGCCGGCGATGTGCGGGGTCAGAAAGACATTCGGCAGGTCGTAAAACGAGGAACCCGCATCGGGTATTTCCGGGTCGGTGACGTCGATGATCGCATCGATGCGGCCGGTCTTCAGGATCGAGAGCAGCGCGGCTTCGTCGACGAGCGCGCCGCGAGCGGTGTTGATGAACGTGGCGCCATGTTTCATCAGGGATAGCCGTCCGCCGTCGATCATGTGCCGTGTCGCCGGTAGGGACGGTGCATGCAGCGAAACGATGTCGGCCCGCGCCATCAAGACGTCGAGTTCGGTCTTTTCGACGCCGAGGCTTCGTGCCTCGCCGTCGTCAACCATCGGGTCGTACAGCATGATCTTGTATTGGAAAGGCTGGAGAAGCTCGATCACGCGCCGGCCGATCCGGGAAGCGCCGATGATGCCGACCGTGCGGCCGTAATTGCCGATGGCCTCGCTCTGCATAGGCTGCGTGCGGCCGCGATTGCGGTCGGCGACATAGAAATCGCGGAAGCGGAACACCTGTTTGCCGGCGAAAATGATCGCGGCAAGGGTGAACTCTGCTACGGGAAGGGCATTGGCCTGCGCGGCGTGGCTGACCGATATGCCCCTATCGAACAGCGGATCGCCGACCAGGCCCTTCACCGTTCCTGCCGCATGCGCCACCAGCTTGAGATGCGGCGCTCGCGCAAGTGCCGCCGCATCGACGTGGGGAGCGCCCCAGCCGGTGATCAGGATTTCGGTTTCGCCGAGCAATTTCTGTGCCCTGGCATCGTCGAAATTCTCCATCGGCACGGGATCGAGCACGCGCCCGATGTCATCGAGGCTGCGGATCAGATCGGCAGGCAGGACATGTTGGGTCCGCGACGGCTGCATGGCGAGAGCGATCGCAGGACGGCTTGACATCGATTGGGTCATGCCATGCGCCCCGGGGCTTCGATGGCGCTGACGGTGACGCCCTTGGTCTCGATCAGATGGCGGAGTGCGTCGATATCCGGCTTCTTCGGCGGCTTCGTCCACGGTCCGGAGACGGTGGCGGGGTCGTTTTCGGCAAGCACCGCGCAGACGAGGGTGGTCTCGCCGGCGGGGATCGTCGTCCGCAATTGCGGGATCAGCGTCTTGGCGACGATGAGATTGGTATTCGGCGGCGCCTTCTGCGCCACGCCCTGGCGTGGCACGCTGGAGCCGAGATCGAGAATGCCGCTGAAATCCTTGGCGCCGACCACATGGGACGAGCCCTCCTCGGAGACGAGCGTATCGGCCTCGAAATCCCGGCGCTCGATCGCAAAGCCGCCTTCGGCGGTCTGCAACGGCCGCGGCGTGCTGATTTTGTGGACACGGATATGCCAGGGTGCCCCAGGCACGAGCCATGTCTCGACCTTGACGTCGGGGTATGGCGACCATTTGGCGTAGAGCGTGTCGCCGGCGAGTTTTGCTTCCTCGTTGGTCTCGCGGACGCGGTAATGCAGGCCATCGTCGCTGAAGGCGAGGATGGAATCGAACGCGCCGCTGGCAAAAGCGCGCTCGTCGCTTTCGACGCTGAAGCCGTAACGGGCGGAATAGGCGAACTTGGCGTATTTTTCCGAGCCGAACCGCATCTGCAGGTTCTCCTGGCCCGAA
>JAGWJK010000935.1 GCA_028865845.1 Rhizobiaceae bacterium | reverse complement strand
CCGGCCGAACGCTTTGGGAGGCCGATGCCATCGCCTGCTGGCTGTCCCGTCATCTCGGCTCGAACTTCTGGAGAACCGACGATGACGAACCGGACATGATACGCTGGATCAGTTGGGGCAAAGAGAACTTCGTCAGGGCATGCGACATGGTGCATTTCGAGCGCGGCACGAAGCTGCGCTACGACATTGGTTTCTGCGATCATAATCTCGTCGAGGACGGCCTTAGACAATTCCATGAAGCGGCGGCCATTCTGAACCGTGAGCTTTCCGATCGGCCATGGCTGCTGGGTGATACGATCTCTTTCGCAGATTTCCGCATGGCGACATTCCTGCCCTTCAACGACGCCGCGAATTTGCCGATCGGGGACTATCCCTCGATCAAGCGCTGGTATGACCAGTTGAACGGCATCGATGCCTGGCGTGATCCGTTTTCGGGCTTGAACGCCCCGCATTTGCCGCCGCTTCCGGGCAGGTGTCTGCAGCCTTAGTGAGCGTGGAAGTCGCTTGCGATGGAGAGGGTGTATTTATCGAATTGAGACGGTAGTCCATCCGAAAGCCGTGGTTAGTGTCACCTGATATGCGAGGCCCGAACTCTGCATAGACGGAGAACTCGGCACCGGCAGCGCTCCAGATGAGATCAAGCCTTTCGGTCGGGCTCGTGCAGCGCGTTACTGCTTTCGCATTTGACGATAACCGCCTGCCAGGCCACGTTCCACCGCAAGTTCAAGCGCGGCGCTCGGGATATCGAGGGGGCGCTTGCTTCCGGTTACGAGTTTTGCCGCCGGAGCCATCCATGGATGCGCCAAGGTGACGATATCGGCGCCGGCTTCATATTCGGCACGCGCCGACGAGGCGATTGCGGCAAAGCAGGCCTCCCGTTCTCCCGCCCTGAAAAGGTTCCAGACATGCGGCAGGTGGACGACCGTAGGCTGGGCCGCTCCGGCCGGTGCTGCCCGATCATAGATGCGTCGGACCGAGGCAAGAGCAGACTCCGCCGCACACAGGACCGATATTTTTCCGCCCATGGCGGATGCCAGATGCGCCAATGCGGTATCAGCCCGCACGATTGCGACGGCGGCATCCTGAAGCCCGTCTGCGGCCGGACCTAGCGTCGCGCAGGTCAGGACAACCACGTCGGACTCCGATGCCAGCGCCAAGAGACGTTCGACCGTCTGCGACCGCAAATCATCAGTCAATGCGCCACGCGCCTCGGCCGCCTCGCGAAGATCGGCCCTCAATTCGTGCCGGATGTTTTGAGGAGACAGCCCCATCGCGATCGACGCCTCCTCAAACAGCGATTGGTTGGCTGCAATCGTGTGAAGGAAGGAAATCCGTAAATTTGCCTTTTCCGTCGCGGCTCCCGCGTGAGCCCAATTCGCGGATGATGTCTGAGACATGAAGTACCCTTTCAGGTGTGCGATGCGGGCGTTGCCGATGCCCGTCTGGTGAACCAGGCGCCCCAGAAGAGGCTCGAGAAAAATCGCAGCGGTGCTTCGAACCCGGCTTCCGCCAAAAGGGCTGCGACAGCCTCTTCGGATCGAGGCGGCTCGGCGCCTTGCAGGATGCGATCCATCTTGGTCCGCACCTCATCGGGTCCGGCGCCGTTCATTCGCCATCGCTGCGCCCAGGCCGCCAGCAACAGCGGCTCGGATCTGTAGGCGCGGTAGTTTCCCGCCAGAACAAGCGGCGCGCCGGCTTTCAGCCTCTCGGCCAGTTGAACCAAGATTTCGTGTTTTGCGATCTCCCCCGGCAGGTGATGCAGCACGCCGATCATGATGGCGGCGTCGAAGGGAGCATCGGTTGCGATTTCCCCAAGGCTGCCTTCGATGAATTCAACCCGCTCCGTGAGCCCGGCGCCGGCAAGATTGGCGCGCGCCACTTCCGCCATGGCCGGCGAAGGATCGACCGCGACGAAGGACCAGGATGGCTCCAGCCTGGCGGCCGCGATGATCTCTCCCGCCGTCCCACCGGCACCGACGACCAGAATTCGCGCGCCTTCCGCAGCTATCCCCGATGCCGCCAGCATGCAGGCGCACAGTTCATGGCACGCGTCGTAGCCGGCGAGCGCGATCCTGCTCTGCCGGCCGTATTCGTCGGCGCGCGATTGATCGAATTTGGAGGAGGAACTGTTTGCCATGTCGTCCACATCAACGGTTGCTTTTGCGGCTGGAACGGCCGCTCAGAACAGGTTATCCAATTCCAGAACAGAATTTTGGGAAAATATATGATCGAACGTTCGGGTCCGCTTCAAAAGCATGATCGCCTTGCAGCTTTCCTGAAGGCCTATGGACTACGGGCCGAATACCGCGACGAAGGCCAGGCCGCCAATCTGCTGATCGTCGACAGCGAAGATGCCGGCACGCCGACGCATCTGATCTACCAGCCACGCTCGGCCGGCACGCCTGCGCAAGGCATGATCGTGCTGGCGGCGGCGGCCATCGATTTCAGCGAGACCTTGAATCCGCTGGTAGGCGCGTTGCCGGAGGAATTGCGCTTCAGTTTGGCTTTGGAACCTCAATTGCGAGGATTGGCCGATCTGATCGTTTCCGAGAGCGTCGACCGCCGCTGTGGCGGCGGTACGATTCACGCGCGACTGTGCGAGGTCATCGTCGTGCTCGCAATCCGAAAGGCCCTGGCGATCGGCACGGTCAATGCCGGCCTGCTGGCTGGGCTTGCCCATCGGGATCTTCATCCCTGCCTT
>JAGWJK010000934.1 GCA_028865845.1 Rhizobiaceae bacterium | reverse complement strand
TGATGCGCCAGGCGCTCGAATGCTGCCATCGCGGCTGGGGCAAGTCGGTGATCATCGGCGTCGCCGGCGCCGGCCAGGAGATCTCGACCCGGCCGTTCCAGCTGGTCACCGGCCGGGTCTGGAAAGGCACCGCGTTCGGCGGCGCGCGCGGCCGCACCGACGTACCCAAGATCGTCGACTGGTACATGGAGGGCAAGATCCAGATCGACCCGATGATCACCCACACCATGCCGCTTGAGGACATCAACAATGGCTTCGAGCTCATGCACAAGGGCGAGAGCATCCGCGGCGTCGTGATCTATTAAGCGCGGACGGTATCAGAGCGGCGCGGAGGAGCGCCGCTCGACTTTGAACAGCACACGGCCTTTTCGCAAACCGATCCGGATTTGGGGGCCGTGGGCACCTGAGGAGGAGGAAGCTGAACATGCCAAGTCAAGTATCGATACACCCGGCCGTCGACGGCGGGGTGAAGGCGGGACAGGCGAATTTCAGCGGTGGGACGCTGATCTGCGCCTGCACCGATCGCCCGGTCAAAGTCGCCATAAGCGGAGGAATTGCGCATAATCATGCATGCGGCTGCACCAAATGCTGGAAGCCGCAGGGCGCCACGTTCTCGGTCGTCGCCGTCACCGGCAGCGATAACGTCAAGGTTCTCGAAAACGGCGACAAGCTGGCGATCGTCGATCCGGATGCCGTAATTCTGCGCCACGCCTGCAAGGGATGCGGCGTGCATATGCATGGACCGGTCGAGCGCGATCACGCCTTCAAGGGCCTGTCTTTCATTCACCCCGAGCGTTTTCAGGAAAGCGGCTGGCCCGAACCGGGCTTTGCAGCCTTCGTGTCTTCGATTATTGAAGCCGGGACGCCGCCATCCAGAATGGCAGCCGTTCGCAGCCGGTTGAAAGAGCTTCGCCTCGAACCCTATGACTGCCTTTCTCCAACCCTGATGGATGTTCTCTCGACTTTCGCAGCAAAGAAAGCAGGAACACTCCGAGAGTAAGCCTAGGAACCGATAGGTCACGGTTCGGACGCAAATTTTTCGGAAGAGAAACAGCATCGCGCGCCTGAAACGGGCGCGCGATGTAGTTATCGATACCGGATTCGCAAGCTCTTTGGGCCGGAAAGTCGAATGACGACTACTGGACGCATGAGCACTTTGCACCATCGGTTACTTCACTGCAGAAATATTCCAGAACATTCCCGAATATAGTCGCAAAAGCAATCACGGATTCACGCGGAATAAATACGTCTCGTTTACTTTGTCCGCCGTCGATGGGACATCGATTGTTTAAACGAAGAGAGACGAAAATGTATATACGGACAATAATTGCCGCATGCGCGCTTATAGTTTTGCCGAATATTGCACTCGCAGATCCCACGGGCACGTTCAAGGTCGTCGGCACCAACGCTGACGACGGCAGCACCTATACCGGCACGGTGAAGGTGACACGGAACGGCGAGACCTATAAGGTCGTCTGGAACATCGGCGGCAGCCAGTCGGTCGGAACGGGTCTTGGTTCCCGGTTCGATAATGGTTCCATTTTGACCGGCCCGGCAACCGATGACGACGAAGGCCTGTCCGTCGGCTACGTCAACAAGGATTCGTTCGGAATCGCATCCTATTATCGTCAGCCCGATGGCAGCTGGGCTGGCGTCTGGACCTATGGCGGCTCGAAGAACGTCGTCAAGGAAACCTGGACACGCCAGTAAAAATATGCGCGGCGTCGGCAGGAAAAAGGATTGAACTCCATGATCTATGTCGACGCCGATGCCTGCCCCGTCAAACCCGAAATTCTGAAGGTCGCTGAACGCCACGGTATGGAGGTGACGCTCGTCGCCAATTCCGGCCTGAGGCCGTCGCGCGACCCCATGGTCAGGAACGTCATCGTCTCCAACGGTTTCGATGCTGCCGACAACTGGATTGCGGAACGGTGCGGTGCCGGCGATGTCGTCGTCACAGCGGACGTGCCGCTTGCAGGGCGTTGCGTCGCCGCAGGAGCGCTCGTGACCGGCCCGAGCGGCCGGATCTTTGACGAGACCAATATTGGCATGGTAACCGCCATGCGCGATCTCGGTGCGCACTTACGCGAAACCGGCGAAAGCAAGGGCTATAACGCCGCGTTTTCGCCGCGCGATCGTTCCGCCTTTCTCGAAACCTTCGACCGCCTCTGCCGTCGCGCGAAGGCCCACATACCGTCCGGAGACCAGCCTTGAACATTCTTTCCCAAAACACCGCCTTTGGCGGCATGCAGGGCGTTTTTTCGCATGAATCGCAGGCATGCCAGTGCGACATGACCTTCGCCGTATTCGTGCCGCCACAGGCGATCAAAGAGCCCTGCCCGGTCGTCTGGTATCTTTCCGGTCTCACCTGCACACATGCCAACGTCATGGAAAAAGGCGAATATCGCCGGATGGCAGCCGAACTCGGCCTGATCGTCGTCTGCCCCGACACCAGCCCGCGCGGCAACGACGTTCCCGACGAATTGACCAACTGGCAGATGGGCAAGGGCGCCGGCTTCTATCTCGACGCCACGGAGACGCCCTGGTCCGAAAACTATCAGATGTATACCTACATCACCGAAGAGCTGCCGGCCTTCGTCAGCCAGCATTTCCGCATGGACATGACCCGGCAGGGCATTTTTGGCCATTCCATGGGTGGCCATGGCGCGCTGACGATCGCACTGAAGAATCCCGAGCGCTTCA
>JAGWJK010000933.1 GCA_028865845.1 Rhizobiaceae bacterium | reverse complement strand
TTCATGTCGTACATCACCCATCGAAAGAAAATGATTGTAACGACGATCAACCCGGCAAGCGGGAGCAAATTGTCGAGCATCATGCCCAGAACCTCCAACCGCCCGCAGCCTTCTCATGAAAGCCTTCATTCAGACGGTGTATGTCATCTCTAACGCCGCTTCGTGGATACCGCGTTAAGTGAAATGGTTACTGTTACGTATCCATCTTATTATTAGAACATCTTCAGTAATGCTTGTATATTTTCTTTAGATTGCAGTTAACAAAGCTTCGCTTTTCGCGAGCGCAACAAAGGCTGTACAGGCGGCTAACGTTCATTTTCGTACAGTTGCCGTTCATGTTGTTCCTCCTATGGTATCGACAGTCACCCGCGAATCGTGCGCCGATTGACAATCGAAGAAGCGGGATGATTAATAGTTTCGACATTCGTCATAGAGCGGAGGATTTGCCAATGACCAGTCGTGCCATCCTGTTGATGTCTTTTGCGTCTCTAGCAGTTGCGGGCTCGTTGAGCCTCGCCTCGCCGGCCTCCGCGCTGACGATGAAAGAATGCAGCACCAAGTATCAGGCCGCAAAGACGGCCAATACTTTGAACGGCCAGACCTGGAACCAATTCCGCGCGTCGCAGTGCGGCACGGATGCTGCTGCAACGACCACCACGCCGGCTGCAACGACGCCCGCGACCACGACCCCTGCAACGACGACGACGAAGGCCGCTCCGGCTAAGACGACGGCAACAGCCAAGGCCGATGCGAACGAGCCGGATGCCGCCAATCCGCCGGCCAAGGAACCGCCGAAGGCAACGACGGCCGCTCCGGCAGGCGTCGCCTTCCCGAAGGCAGTTGATTCCAAGTATGCGAGCGAAACGCCCGGCAAGGGCCGCTTTCATACCTGCGTCGACGCCTACAACGACAACAAGGCCAAGAACACGCTCGGCGGCCTGAAGTGGATCCAGAAGGGCGGCGGCTACTACAGCCTCTGCAACACCAAGCTGAAGGGCTGATCCCAGCTTTCATTGCTCAATCCAGCGGGCGCCTTCGGGCGCCCGTTTTCGTATCTGATCATGCTTGGTAAATGTCGAGCAGAGATGCGCAACAGAATCTCTCCGCCCATGCGCAAAAATGTCCGCGGCGTGAAAGACCGGACCTCTTGGATCGTCTCAGGCTTTAGTGCGCAACATCCTTGCTGACGTTACGCAGCCTAACCTGATGGTCCAGTTTTTCGATCTGGCGGGTGGTCGTCTCGATCAACCGGCCGATTTCTTCATGGGCGGAGCGCAGTCGCGACAACTCGAGCCTGACGGCTTCCAGCGCCCGTTCGTCGCTGCCCTCGCCTGGCCCGTCGCCCGCGCCGGTCATCAGCCAGTTCGGAGAAACGCTGAACATCGCAGCCATCTTTACCAGGATGGACGGCTGCGGTTCGGATCGGTCGGATTCCCAGGCGAGCACTGTCTCCCGTCCGACACCCAATTGGCTGGCCAGTGATTCGACGCTGATGACGGCGGCGTCACGAGCCATGGAAAGGCGTCCACCCAAGGTGTCGTCGCTTTCATCCGAAAAAACGGTCGTTTCGTGTTCCGTCTTCAACATCGGTGCGATCCTTGTTTTGGTCACGCCGCTGAAATCTCAAGCGGCATTCTCGATTTCCTAGCGGATTTTCATAGATGACATAGGTCTACAGGCGTCATATCGCCATCGCGATATGGCCAAAATGGCAAAGTCCCTCATTTTCTGGTGAATGGTGTGACGAATACGCCATGGTGCCGACGAGGCGCATCTTGATTGCACGACAATCCTATGTTTCATGACGGCAAACGAAAGTCCGTCCCTTCATGCCTGAGACTGCCCCCGCGCAACAAAATCCGCTGCAAGGCATGATCATCATGGCCAGCGCCATGATCGTGCTGCCGGTGATGGACGCAATCGCCAAATACATGGCGACCTTCGAAGCGATGTCGCCGGGACAGGTAACCTTCTACCGCTTCTTCTTCCAGCTGGTCTGCACGCTGCCCTTGCTGTTCGCGGTCTTCGGCTGGTCGGCGCTTTCGGCAAAGCGGCCGTGGGTCAACCTGTTGCGTGGGGCGCTGCATGGTGCGGCCAGCCTGCTGTTCTTCGTCGCAGTCAAGTACATGCCGCTTGCCGACGTCTTTGCGATCTATTTCGTCGAACCTTTCATGCTGGCAGCACTTTCGGCGTTGTTTCTCGGCGACAAGGTCGGCTGGCGGCGGTGGCTTGCGATCGTCGTCGGCTTTGGCGGCGCCATGATCGTCATCCAGCCGAGTTTCGAAATCTTCGGCTGGAAGGCGTTGCTGCCGGTCGCCTGTGCGTTCCTCTATGCGGTCTATCTGTTCATGAATCGCGCTGTTGGTGAAGCCGACACGCCCTTGACCATGCAGACGATGGCCGGGATCGGTGGCACGATCTTCATGGCGGCGGCACTCTGGGTAGGGGCATCGGCAGGCGTTGCCGATTTTACGCCGTCCCTGCCCGGTTCGGTGCTCGGCCTCGTGCTACTGCTGATTCTCGGTTCGATCTCAGGTTATGCGCATATGCTTGTCGTCCGTGCCTTCCGGCTGGCGCCGCTGTCGCTCCTGGCGCCCTTTCAATATTTCGAGATCATTTCGGCGACCATTCTCGGCTACGCGTTGTTTGGTGACTTTCCCAATTTTTCCAAATGGATCGGCATCCTGATCATCGTCGGTTCCGGCC
>JAGWJK010000030.1 GCA_028865845.1 Rhizobiaceae bacterium | reverse complement strand
AATGATCGTCGAAATAAAAGTATTACCTCTGTTCGCAACTTTCAACGTCAGGACCGTCTACTTCGAGGCTGATCGAGCAGGCTCACCCCCGTGAGGCCTCTAAAAACGACAGAGGCCCGCGACACGGGCCTCTTTCCTCAGGCGTGCCGATGCTACGATGCTACATCTTGGTCATCGTAGTCTTTTGGGCATTTTCCATATGCGTGACGCAGGTCTTCATCTTGTGTGCCTTCATGGCGTCCTGTGCCATGGCCATCTGCTTGGTGGCGGCTGCCTTCTTGGTGGCGTCGGTCATCGCATCCACCTTGGCTTGAACCGCCGTCATCGATGCATCGTCGCATTTCATCGTGGTGGCCGCTTTCATCGGAGTGGCCGCATAGGCGGGCATCGTGGCTGCGGCGAGTGCGGCAGCGATCAGAATTGACCGGAACATATGTATTTCCTCCACTTGGGCAACATCGCCCGACGGGCGAACGCTCGATCCTCGTGGCGGTTCCGCATTTCGTTCGCCTGCGACAAATTAGCTCACTCTAACGAAGCTTGTCTTTATATTCCGGCATACCATTCATAGCCGCGATCCTCCCAGAAGCCGCCATTGCCTCCCCAGAGATCGTTGAATTTGTCGCGAATCTCGATGCGCATTACATATTTCGCGTGCTTGTAGCCGAGATGGCGCTCGACGCGCAGGCGCAGCGGCGCGCCGTGTGAAACCTCGAGGTCCTTGCCGTTCATCGAATAGGCGAGAATGGTTTGCGGGTGAAACGCGTCGATCAGGTCGATGCTTTCGTAATAGCGGCCGCTGCCGTCGAGCGTCTGTTCCAGCTCGTCGGCGCAGTAGAATACCGCATAGCGTGCACCCGGCTTCAGGCCGGCGGTTTGCAGAATGAGCCCGAGCGGTACGCCGGTCCATTTGCCGATGGCGCTCCAGCCCTCCACGCAGTCGTGGCGGGTGATCTGCGTGCGCGACGGCAGTTTCTTCAGGTCGGCGAGCGAGAATTCCATCGGCTGGTTGACCATGCCGTCAACCTTAAGCTTCCAGTTCGCAAAGCCGCTTTCGACCATTTCGGCGTAGTCGTCGGTGCCGGGGTCGGTGGTGCCGTTGGGATGGAAGTTCGGTGAGATGTCCTTGTCTGTATATTCGCGGGCAAGCGTCTGCGGCGAGACCAAGAGGCGCTGCGTGCCCATCGTCAGCCCGTCGGCCAAGGCCAATACCTTCTGCACGTCCTGATTTTGAGTGATGTCGTCGCAGCCCGTAAGACCGAAAGCGCCGACGGCCGCGGCTGAACCAATGAGAAAGCGGCGGCGGGTGAAGATCTTGCTCATGCGTCCTCTCCTTCCGAGCGGATGGCATAGCGGCCGGTGACCATGGAGCGCATGTTGTTCCAGAGACCTGACAGGATGACCATGGCGACGTGCACGATCACGAACAGCACGATCGACCAGGCGGTGATAAAGTGAATGCCGCGCGCCGTCTGCCGCCCGCCGAAGAAATCCAGCAGGAAGGGATAGCCGGCATCGATGCCGGGCGACATGGTGAGCCCCGTTGCCAGCATCAGCGGCAGCAGGATGAAGATGACGAGCAGATAGGCGAGTTTCTGCAAGGCGTTGTAACGCCGTGCCTTCTCGCCCTTGGGGAAGCGCAGGCGCGCATGCTCGACGATTTCATGCAGGAGATTGTGCGGGGTCACTTCGGCAACCGTCGGCGCGAGATCGCGGCGGAAGTGACCGGCGACGAAGCCGTAGAGAAGGTAGATCAGCCCGTTGATGACGAAGAGCCAGGCGAAGAAGAAGTGCCACCGGCGGCCGGCGGCCAGGTCCTGGTAGCTCGGGATTGTCGCCCAGGCCGGAAAGCCGCGTTCCGTCCACTGGCCATCCTCTTTCGAAGCGCCGAGCACGCCGGTCGTTGGGATCGTCAGATTGCCGATGCGGACGTTCCCGTAGGGCTGGGTATCGCCGTCGGTCGCCGATATCTCCAGCCAGGAGCGATCGCCGTCGCCGCCATATTGACCCCAATAGAGCGCGGGATGGGCGTTGAAGATCTGCATGCCGCTCATCAGGAGCAGCGAGAGACAGAGCACATTCAGCCAATGCGTCAGTCGGGTGACGATCGAGTGCCGGCGGATATAGATCTTCTTCGGGCGCAGGGGCGGCGCACCGGCCATATCGATGTCGGCCATGGCTAGGCTCCTCTCGAAATTTCAGTGAAACCCGGCCGGATGATACCACGAATACGGCCTGGGATGGTCGCGGCGCTCCGGCCGCGAGGGGAGCTGACATGTGGAGCGCCGCGAAGCAGGTCTCGGCGGGGGGCGGATGCCGATCGGCCTGCGAGTTTTCCCGTCAGGGAAAGGGATCACATCGGCGGGATGGTGCCGTTGATGCCGACGGCGACGCGATCGGTGGAGACCATGCCGTCGCCGGAGGATTCGCCGGTGATGAAGACACCAGCGCCGGCCTTCAGGTCATCCTTGGTTGCCGAAACCAGGGTCACGACCGGAGTGCCGTCCGGAATGTTGATCTTCTTCTCGCCGCCCTTGTAGGTCAGCGTCAGGGTCGGGCCGTTGACCGACTTCACCGCATTGGCGACGGTTGCGTTGGTCATCGAGCTGTTGGGCTTGGAATCCCAAGGACGGTCGCCTTCGCCGGTGCCTTTCATGGCGGCCGGGAAGATCACGACTTCGATCGCACCGGCAACGCCGCTGGCGGTCGGCTCGTTGGCGATACCGACGAAATCGCCGGCCTTGATGTCTGCGGCCGATGCCTTGTCGACGCCGGTGACGCCCCAGCCGGACTTCAGCATGACCATGAGGTCCTTGCCGTCCTTGGTCTTGACCTTGAGGGTGTCGCCATCGAGGCTTTCGATCGTGCCGCGGACGCGGACGCGATCAGCGGCGTTGGCGCCCTGCAGAGCGGCGAGCGTTACGACTGCACCGGCAGCGAGCGCCAGCATGCTCTTCGTCAGAAGCTTGCGATCCATGATAGTCTCCCTTGATATACCTACTGATTGGTAGGCTTTCGACGTGACCGGCGGAGGCCGCTCACAAAATTCCTTGCTCGGGCAGGCACCGAAATGCCTCTTTCCCAACTGCAACGCGGCGATCCTACCTACCACTCGGTAGCGATGCCAATCAAACAAGCGTGAGAGCAACGTTACCTTTCATGCTCAAGAAAATCGAATGATTTCAATGACGAATGGCAATCCGATCGAACAAGGGCTCGATGATTGCGGTAAAGACCAGCGGATCGCCATAGGCGCGTGCCGACAGCATGGCACCGTGCACCGTTGCCATGAAGGAAAGGGCTTCCTCGGCTGCCGGGCGCGACAGAACGAGACGCCCTTCGGCAACGCCCTTCTGCAGAACGGTCGCAAGCCAGCCGGAAAGATCGCGGAAATGTCCGCGCACTTCGATAGTGACCTCCCCGGGCAGCACCGGCAGTTCGGCGGCCAGCATGGCGCAGATGCAGAAAGGGGCATTGTTGTCGCGGATGCAGGCCTCCCAGAAGCCGGTATAGGCGCGAAGCCGGGCGAGCGGATCGGCAATATTGGCGTCGGCCATGGCAAGGCCGTGCAGCGCTTCCTCGCGGTAGCGCGCGACGACCGTTTTGACCAGGTCGGCCTTGGTGGGGAAGTGGTGATGGATGCTGGCTTTGCGGATGCTGACTTCCGCCGAAATGTCGGCAAAACTGAAGCTGTTATAGCCGCCCGCGACGATCAGGCCGCGCGCCGATCGGACGATTTCGTCCGCCTTATTCGAAATATTGCTCATATGAGCTACCTACCTGTTGGTAGGGTGCCTGTCAAGCCCACGATGGCTGCCTGGAGCTGCTTCCCGCCCACGAGGGGCGAGAGAAATGTTTCCCCGGCCATTCGGCCTCTGTTTTAGGCGGTCTATACCAGCGGAGGATCTGAATTGCGCAGAAGCGACCGCATAGCTTCCATATCGCGATTGAGCGGCCGATCATCATCATAGTGCGCTATATGCGAGCGCACGAGCTGATGAATAACATCGGTGCCTAACGCCCGCGATGCGGTCGTTTCCAGAAAATCATGCGCCTGCGCTGCCGCCATCAACTCGATGCCGAGGATATATTCTGCGTTGTCCAGAACCGCGAGCAGCTTGTTGGCCGCGGCGGTCGGATGCGCCAGGAAATCCTCCTGCAGGCCGGATGTGAGGCCCCCGTCGGTGCTTGCCGGGGCGGCAAGGCGGCGATTTTCGTTGCTGAGGGCCGCTGCGGTATATTGCGCGATCATGAAGCCCGAATGGCTGCCGGCGTCGCTTGCGAGGAATGGCGGCAGGCCGCTCACCAGCGGGTTGACCAGCCGGTCCATCCGGCGTTCGCTCATGGCGCCGATCTGCGCCAGGGCAATGGCGAGATGGTCGGCGGCCTGGCCGAGGGCAGGCGATACGGCATGCGCCTCGGATGACACGATCGGATTTTCCGGTGTTCCGGAGACGGCGGGATTGTCTGTGACGGAAGCAAGTTCCTGATCGGCAACGCCGGCTGCGAAATCGAAGACGCCAAGGGCGGCGCCGTGTGCGTGCGGAATGGCGCGAAGGCTGAGGGCATCCTGGGTGCGCCTGCCGATGGCGGCCGCAATCAATCCGCTTCCCTGCAGCCGCGCTCTCAGCGCTGCCCCGACCTTGCCGATCTCAGGCGTCTTGCGCAGGGCAAGTACGGTTTCGTCGAACGCCGTCATCTGCGCCCCCGTCGCTTCCAGCGTCAAAGCCGCAACGGCATCGGCCCAGGCGAGCAGCCGTTCGGCGCGGGCGAGCGCGACGCTGAAGAGGCCGGTGGCGCAGGCAGTGCCGTTGACGAGGCTCAGGCCCTCCTTGGCGCTGAGGGTCAGAGGCTTCAGGCCGATTGCGCTGAGCGCGTCGCGCCCCGACATCGCCACGCCGCCGACACGGGCCGAGCCTTCGCCGATCAGCACCAGCGCCGTATGGGCATTGTGCGTCAGATAACCGGCCGAGCCCTTGGACGGCACATCGGGAATGCAATCCTTTTCGAGGAAAGCCAGCAGATGTTCGACGATCTCGCGGCGCACGCCGGAATAGCCATGGGCGAAATTGGCGATCTGCGCGGCGATGACGGCGCGTACCGCGCGGGGCTCAAGCAGTTCGCCGACGCCGCAGGCATGGCTGAGGACAATATTGCGCGACAGACGGCTCTGCGATGCCCGGTCGACGACGGTGTCCGACAGGGCGCCAACGCCCGTGTTGACGCCATAGGCCCGGATACCGGTTTCGACGATGCTGTTGACGATGCGGCTAGCGTTTTCGATCCGTCCCCAAGTCTCAGTGCTTAAAACGAGTGCCTCGCCGTCGGCGACATTGGCGATATCGCGCCACCCCAAAGTGGTTTGGATCGTCACGACCATGGTGATCATTTTCCTCTGTTATCGGAACCGAAATCCCGTGACTGCAATTTCCTTGTTCAAGGCTGGCACAATGTTTCCGGCCTAATAAGCCTCGGCTGCCTTGAAATTCCCATTCTGCGGCGATATCCCCCTCTTATAGGGAAATGGAGGACAGAGATGACCGCGATACGCCCGTTTCTGATCGGCCTCACCCTTGTTCTTGCTTTGGTGCTGATTGCGCTGAGCATCTTGCTGGTCAATCCAGCACGGCCGATCCATCAGTCAGACAATCTTATTCCCAATCAGCAGACCTCTGTTCAGCGGCAGTAGGCTCCTAGCTCGAGGGGGTAAAATGCGCCACCAAGGTGTGGCGGTCGCCGGGATAGGTAAGGCGCACGTGCGTAATCGGGCCGAGGCTGCTCCACGTGCGTCTTTCGATGACGAGGCAGGCCGCTCCCTTGGCGATATCGAGGCCTGCGGCGGCTTCGGTTTCGGCTGAGACGGCGCGGATCTGATGTTCGGCGGTGCTCCAGGGTACCTGGTTGATCAGCCACGGTCCCGGCGGCAATTCATCGAAATCGACGGTTTCGGCTTCCGGTACGGCGTCGAGATTGATGACGCGCTCCTCGATGCAGAAGGGCCGGCGGCCCGCATAATGAATGCAGACGACTTCGAGCACCGAAACCGGGCCGGCAAATTGCAGCCGCCGTCCGTCGTCAGCGCGGCCCTTGCGCTTCGCAACCCTGGTGATCCTGTGGGAATAAGGAAGGTTCAGCGACAGGACTTCCGACTTGATGTCGTGAATTTCCAAAACCGCCGACTGTGCCTGCGGCTGCGTCACGAAGCTGCCGGAGCGCTTGCGCCGCTCGATCAATCCCGCCCGGGCAAGCTGCGTCAGCACCTTGTTCACGGTCATGCGCGAGCAGTCATATTGCTCTGCAAGCGCGAGTTCGAAGGGGATGCGGTGGCCCGGCGGCCAGTCGCCGGAAACGATCCGGCCCTCGATATCGCTGAGGATACGCTGATGCAGGGTCGCCTCTTTGTCTGTCGCCATGCCGTCGATCGTTTCCTCGTGAGACCGGTTTCTTGTCGCCGGTCTATCCGACTCGCAAGCTTATTTACGAAGCATTCCGTGCCGCGAAAAGTGCTTTCTCAACCGAGCAGTTCACCCATCGCGGTGCGGAAACGTGCCGAAATTGCTTCGCGCCGAAGATGCCGTCCGCCTTCGACCTGTTTCTTACCTTGCGCCCAGACGCTGTCGACCACGACATCGCCGGCAAACATCCATTGGTCGAGAATCTGATCGCCGGAAAGATAGGGCACGGCGTTGACGTTGAGGGACACCAGATCGGCATGGTTGCCGATCGCAAGCCCCGCCGGGGCCCTCAGCGCTGCGCCGCCACCGATGAGCGCCTGATCGAACAGCATCCGCGCGGTCGAGCCGCCTGATGTCGCGACGACGTTGCGGGCCCTCAGTGCCAGGCGCTGCGAATATTCCAGCTGCCGCAACTCGGCGGGCACGGAAATCAGGATATTGGAATCCGACCCGATGCCGTAACGGCCGCCTGCGGAAAGGAACAGCGGCGCGGAAAAGGTGCCGTCGCCGAGGTTGGCCTCGGTGATGGGGCAGAGGCCGGCGATCGCGCCGCTTGTAGCCATACGCCGGGTTTCGTCGTCGGTCATGTGGGTGGCGTGGATCAGGCACCAGCGATGGTCGACCGGCGCGTGATCGAGCAGCCATTCGACCGGCCGCGCACCGGACCAGGCAACGCAGTCCTCGACTTCCTTCACCTGTTCCGCGACATGGATGTGGATCGGCCCATCGCCGGCAAGCGGAATGAGTTTTTCAAGCTCCTGCGGGGTTGCCGCGCGCAGGCTGTGCGGAGCGATACCCAGTTCTGCACCCGGGAGCCGATCGACGATCGTGCGGCAGCCGGCTATCAGTGACTCGAAGCGATCGAGCGAATTGATGAAGCGCCGCTGTCCTTCGATGGGCGCCGTGCCGCCGAAGCCGGAATGCGCATAGAAGACCGGCAGCAGCGTCAGGCCGATGCCCGTCTCGCTGCTGGCGGCTGCGATGCGCTCGGCGAGTTCGGCGATATTGGCATAGGGGCTGCCGTCCTTGTCGTGGTGGAGATAGTGAAACTCCCCGACGCGGGAAAAGCCGGCTTCGAGCATTTCCATATAGAGCTGCGCCGCCACTGCCTCGACATGCTCCGGGGTCATCGAGAGCGCGAACTTGTACATGACGGTGCGCCAACTCCAGAAGCTGTCGTCCGCCGGGCCGCGGACTTCGGCAAGGCCGGCCATGGCGCGCTGGAAGGCGTGGCTGTGCAGGTTCGGCATAGCGGGCACGATGACCTGATGCCGCTCGTCGCCGGCCTCGGCGGCGACCCCGGTTTCGATGGCGGTGATGCGGCCATCCGCCAACGTCAGGCGGACATTTTCCTGCCATCCATCGTTCAACAGTGCCGAGCGCGCATGAAGTTTCAGCATGGCCTAACCCTTTCCTTTTGGATGCAGAGCCCAAAATCCCTCTTGTCAGCCTCTTCATTATGTATATACATTATCAACCCATGAGAAAAGGCGTAAAGCTGATGCGTGGGAACAATTTTTCGGAAAACGTCGACACGACCAAGGGCGCGGGCTGCCTCTGGCGCAATGCGCGCCTGGCGACGCTTAGCGAAGGAAGCGGCGGGCTCGGCATTGTCGAGGACGGTGCGATCCTCATTCGGGACGGCCGTATCGTCTTTGCCGGGCAAGAGAGCGATTTGCCCGATATCGGCGAAGCTGTCGTCATCGACGTCGAGCGCCGGTGGATCACCCCCGGGCTCGTCGATTGCCACACCCATATCGTTCATGGCGGCAATCGCGCCCGCGAGTTCGAAATGCGGCTCGAAGGCGCCACCTATGAAGAGATCGCTCGTGCCGGCGGCGGTATCGTGTCTTCGGTCACGGCGACGCGGGCACTATCGGTAGAGGGTCTGGTGGCGGCTGCACTCCCGCGGCTCGACACGCTTCTCGCCGAGGGTGTCTCGACCGTCGAAATCAAGTCGGGTTATGGTCTGAGCATCGAGTCCGAGCTGACGATGTTGCGCGCGGCACGCGCCTTGGAAAAAGTCCGTCCCGTCCGCATCGTCACCTCCTATCTCGCCGCGCATGCAACGCCGGCCGAATATAAGGGCCGCAATGGCGACTATATCGGCGAAGTCGTGCTGCCGGGGCTGGGACAGGCGCAGGCGCAGGGCCTCGTTGACGCCGTCGACGGCTTCTGCGAGGGCATCGCCTTCTCGACGGCCGAGATCGCCCAGGTTTTCGATCTCGCCAAGAGCCTGGGCATACCCGTCAAACTGCATGCCGAGCAGCTTTCCAATCTCGGGGGCGCCAAGCTTGCGGCATCCTATGGCGCGCTATCTGCCGATCATCTCGAATATCTCGATGAAGACGGCGTGAAGGCGATGGCCGCCGCCGGCACCGTTGCGGTTCTACTGCCGGGCGCGTTCTACGCGATCCATGAAAAGCAGAAGCCGCCGGTCAAGGCGCTGCGCGAAGCTGGCGTTTCCATTGCCATCGCCACCGACTGCAATCCCGGCACCTCGCCGCTGACCTCGATGCTTCTCACCATGAACATGGCTGCCACGCTGTTCGGCCTGACGGTCGAAGAGTGCATCGTCGGCGCCACGCGAGAGGGCGCCCGCGCTCTCGGACTTCTCGGCGAGACCGGGACGCTGGACGCCGGCAAGTCGGCGGATTTCGCGGTCTGGGACATCGAAAGCCCGGCTGAACTCGTCTACCGCATTGGCTTCAATCCGCTGCATGCGCGCATCTTCAAGGGGGAAAGATTCGACCGATGACCATCACGCTCCATCCAGGCTCCGTCTCGCTGGCGCAGCTTGCGGCCATTTACTGGACCGGCGAGCCGGCTAAGCTCGATTCGTCCTTCGATGCCGGCATTGCCAAGGCCGCCGCCCGCATCGCTGAAATCGCCGCCGGCAACGCGCCGGTCTACGGCATCAATACCGGCTTCGGCAAACTGGCTTCGATCAAGATCGACAGCGCCGATGTCGCAACGCTGCAGCGCAACCTCATTCTGTCGCATTGCTGCGGCGTAGGGCAGCCGCTGCCGGAAAACGTCGTTCGGCTGATCATGTCGCTGAAGCTGGTTTCGCTCGGCCGCGGCGCCTCCGGCGTGCGGCTGGAGCTGGTGCGGCTGATCGAAGCCATGCTGGAAAAGGGCGTCGTGCCCGTCATTCCGGAAAAGGGTTCCGTCGGCGCATCGGGCGATCTGGCACCGCTGGCGCACATGACCGCCGTGATGATGGGGCATGGCGAAGCCTTTTATGCTGGAGAACGGCTTTCGGGCGCCGCTGCGCTCGAAAAGGCCGGTTTGACGGCTGTAATCCTTGCCGCCAAGGAAGGGTTGGCGCTGATCAACGGCACGCAGGTGTCGACGGGGCTTGCGCTCGCCGGTCTCTTCCGTGCCCATCGTGCCGCTCAGGCTGCCCTCATCACCGGCGCCATGTCGACGGATGCGGCCATGGGCTCCTCGGCGCCGTTCCATCCCGACATTCACACGCTGCGCGGCCACAGGGGCCAGATCGATACGGCCGCCGCGCTTCGTGGCCTGCTTGCCGGCTCGGTCATCCGCGAAAGCCATATCGAAGGCGACGAGCGCGTGCAGGATCCCTATTGCATCCGTTGCCAGCCGCAGGTCGACGGCGCCTGCCTCGATCTGTTGCGTTCGGTCGGCCACACGCTCGAAATCGAAGCCAATGCCGTCACCGACAATCCGCTGGTTCTTTCGGATAGTTCGGTGGTCTCCGGCGGCAATTTCCACGCCGAGCCCGTGGCCTTCGCCGCCGACCAGATCGCTATTGCCGTCTGCGAGATCGGCGCGATTGCGCAGCGCCGTATCGCGCTCCTGGTCGACCCGGCTCTCAGCTACGGCCTGCCGGCGTTTCTTGCCAAAAAGCCGGGTCTGAACTCCGGGCTGATGATCGCCGAAGTCACCTCGGCGGCGCTGATGTCTGAAAACAAGCAGATGTCGCATCCCGCTTCCGTCGACTCGACGCCGACCTCGGCCAACCAGGAAGACCATGTGTCCATGGCCTGCCACGGTGCGCGCCGCCTGCTGCAGATGACCGACAATCTTTTCGGCATCATCGGCATCGAAGCGCTGACGGCAGCGCAAGGCGTCGAGCTGCGCGCGCCGCTGACGACGAGCCCGGAATTGACCCTCAGCATTGCCACGATCCGTGCCGCGGTCTCGTCGCTCGACGAAGACCGCTACATGGCAAACGACCTCAAGGCCGCAAGCGACCTCGTCGCCACCGGCGCCCTCAACGCAGCCGTATCGGCCGGCATCCTGCCATCCCTGGAGATATGACATGACCAATCCACGCCATAACATCCGCGAAATCCGCGCGCCTCGCGGCGACGAGCTCAACGCCAAGAGCTGGATGACCGAAGCGCCGCTGCGCATGCTGATGAACAACCTCGACCCCGACGTCGCAGAAAACCCCAATGAGCTGGTCGTCTATGGCGGCATCGGTCGCGCTGCCCGCACCTGGGACGATTTCGACCGGATCGTCGCGACGCTGAAGACGCTCAACGAAGACGAGACGCTGCTGGTGCAGTCCGGCAAGCCGGTCGGCGTGTTCCGCACGCACAAGGATGCGCCGCGCGTTCTCATTGCCAATTCCAACCTCGTGCCGCACTGGGCAACCTGGGATCACTTCAACGAGCTGGATAAGAAGGGCCTTGCCATGTACGGCCAGATGACGGCCGGTTCGTGGATCTATATCGGCACGCAGGGCATCGTGCAGGGCACTTATGAAACATTCGTGGAGGCTGGCCGCCAGCATTATAACGGCAACCTCAAGGGCAAGTGGATCCTGACGGGCGGCCTCGGCGGCATGGGCGGCGCACAGCCGCTGGCGGCCGTCATGGCCGGTGCCTGCTGCCTCGCGGTCGAAAGCGACGAGACGCGCATCGATTTCCGCCTGCGCACCCGTTACGTTGACGAGAAGGCGAAGACGCTCGATGAAGCGCTTGCCTTGATCGACAAGTGGACGAAGGCCGGCGAGGCCAAGTCCGTCGGTCTGCTCGGCAATGCCGCCGAAATCTTCCCGGAGCTGGTGAAGCGCATGAAATCAGGCGGTCCGCGCCCCGACATCGTCACCGACCAGACCTCCGCCCACGACCCGCGTAACGGCTACCTGCCGGCCGGCTGGACCGTCGCTGAAGCCAAGGCCAAGCGCGAAAGCGATCCGAAGGCCGTGGAAGCTGCGGCCCGCGCGTCGATGAAGGCGCATGTCGAAGCCATGGTCGCCTTCTGGGATGCCGGCGTTCCGACGCTCGACTACGGCAACAATATCCGCCAGGTCGCCAAGGACGAAGGTCTCGAAAACGCCTTTGCCTTCCCCGGCTTCGTGCCTGCCTATATCCGCCCGCTCTTCTGCCGCGGCATCGGCCCGTTCCGCTGGGCGGCTCTATCGGGCGATCCGGAGGATATCTACAAGACCGACGCCAAGGTGAAGGAGCTGCTGCCTGACAACAAGCATCTGCACAACTGGCTCGACATGGCGCGTGAGCGCATCGCTTTCCAGGGCCTGCCGGCGCGTATTTGCTGGGTCGGCCTCGGCGATCGCCACAAGCTCGGCCTCGCTTTCAATGAGATGGTCAGGAACGGGGAGCTGAAGGCTCCCGTCGTCATCGGCCGCGACCATCTCGATTCCGGCTCGGTCGCCTCGCCGAACCGCGAGACGGAAGCGATGAAGGACGGTTCGGATGCCGTTTCCGACTGGCCGCTCCTCAACGCGCTGCTCAACACCGCCTCCGGCGCCACCTGGGTATCGCTGCATCACGGCGGCGGCGTCGGCATGGGCTTCAGCCAGCATTCCGGCATGGTCATCTGCGCCGACGGCACCGATGATGCGGCACGCCGCCTCGGAAACGTTCTCTGGAACGACCCGGCAACCGGCGTCATGCGCCATGCCGATGCCGGCTACGAGATCGCCATCGACTGCGCCAAGGAAAAGGGCCTGCGCCTGCCGGGTATCCTGGGGAACTGAAGATGAAGCTCCTGCGCGCCAGCGACCATAAACGCATGCCCTGGAAAAACGGCGGCGGCGAAACGGTGGAGATCGCCGTTTCGCCCAACGGAGCCGGGCTTGCCGACTTCGACTGGCGCGTCAGCATGGCGACCGTTGCAACGGACGGGCCGTTCTCGGTCTTTCCGGGCATCGATCGTACGCTATCCATTCTCGATGGCGAGGGCATGACCCTCTTCATCGAGGGGCGAGAGCCGGTGCGCCTGACGCAGGCAAGTGATCCGCTGCCCTTTGCGGCCGATGCGCCGACTTCGGCAACACTCATCGATGGGACGATAACCGATCTCAACGTGATGACGCGACGGGGACGCTTTACGCATTCAGTGCGGCGCCTCTCCGTCAAGGGAAATAGCGAAATTGCTTTCGAGGGCGGGATGAGCCTTGTTCTCTGCCATCGCGGAGCGCTTGAGATTTGCGGCCAAATGCTTTCGACGCAGGAT
>JAGWJK010000932.1 GCA_028865845.1 Rhizobiaceae bacterium | reverse complement strand
AAGGTCGCGCAATTCTTCGCGGTCGGCTGGCCGGTCAACTTCTGGCGCATCGAGGCCCAGCGCGAAGCGGACTTCGAATGGTTCGAGAACAAGTATCCGGGCTGGTACGCCGAATTCGGCGAATTCTGGAAGTGGTACGACAAGCTGAGCCGTCCGGGCGAAACCCCGATCACCTTCAGCACGGAAACCGGCTACGTCTATCCGCATCGCTGCTGGAGCTGCCTCGTTCCCTGCCTGATCCGCGAAGATATCGTCGTCGATGAAATCGACGGTCAGCTTCATACCTTCGCTCACGAACTCGACCGTTGGACGGCCGTCGAGGCTTTCGCCGACGAATATCAGGGACGCCCAACACCCGCGATGGGCCGCTTCAGCGGCAAGCGCGAGTGGGAGACGCTCTATCACGGCTGGGATCTCGCCGATGCGATCAAGGACCTGAACTTCGTCCGTTCCGACGGCAAGACGCTGGTACCGCAGCCGCATCTTCGTTTCGACGCGAAGGACATGTGGACGCTGGACGATGTTCGCGGTCACACGCTGCTGTCGCCGCTGACCCTGCTGCGTGAAATGTCGCCCGCCGATCGGGAGAAGCATCTCGCAGAGTATCGCGCCGGCTTCACGATCAATCCCTGCAATTGAAGCCACGAGATCAAGCGGAGGCCGGTCATCCGGCCTCCCTATTCGGGGATGAGGCCGCTCCTCGATCGGGGCGGGGAATTGGGAGAATTTCCAGATGGCTGACGCACAGAAAGTGCATGTGGCGGCTCACAAGGTCCGCCTCGAGCCTGTTGGTGTCGAATTCGAGGTCGAGCACGGCGAGACGGTGCTGAACGCCGCCTTCCGCCAGGGCATCACCCTGCCGCATGGCTGCAAGGAGGGACAATGTTCCGCCTGCAAATGCGTGCTTCTCGACGGCGAAGTCGACATGCTCAAATACTCTACCTTCGCGCTGAACGACATGGAGAAGGACAGCGGCCATATTCTCTTGTGCCGGTCGCTCGCCTTTTCCGACATGGAGGTCGAGCTTCTCAACTACGATGAGGAGGTCCTGTCGAAAGCGATCGCGGTGAAGACGTTCAAGGGACGGATTTCCCGCATCGAAGCACTGACCCACGATATCAGAGGCATCGAAATCGAGCTTGGTTCGCCGATGAAATTCTGGGCGGGGCAATATGTCGACATCACGGTCACCACGGAAAAAGGGGAGACGATTACACGCTCGTTCTCCATGGCAAATACGCCGCGCGAAACCCAGAAACTCTCCTTCATCATCAAGAAATACCCCGCGGGCAAATTCTCCGGAGAGCTTGATTCCGGAGGCATCCGTGTCGGAGCCGACGTCACCGTCGTCGGACCGTACGGAACCTGTTTCCGACGGGAAGGACGCGAGGGACCCCTGATCCTCGTGGGTGCCGGGTCAGGCATGTCTCCGGTCTGGTCGATCCTCAACGATCACGTGCTGAGCGGCGAATCCCGGCCGGTCTATTTCTTCTACGGCGCCAGGACACCGGACGATCTCTTCCATCTCGACCGGATCGAAGACCTCGTCGCGCGCCATCCCGAAGTAACCTTCGTTCCCGTGCTTTCGCATGTCGCCGACGACAGCGGCTGGACGGGAGAGCGCGGCTTCGTCCACGAGCGTGTGGATGCCTGGCTCAAGGATCTGGACGTGGACGGCAATGGCGACGTCTACGCCTGCGGACCGCCGCCGATGATCGACGCGCTGCAGCCGGTCCTCTTCATGAACGGCTTTGAAACGGAGCGCATCTTCTTCGATCGCTTCACGACCTCGTCGTCGGCAACCTCGGCCCACTAGAGCCGGACAGGGAACAGACACCAATCAATCAGCTTGCAACACGGGAGTGAGAACCATGCCAGCATTATCGAGTTCCGTAGGATCAGGAGCAGCCGGTGCGGCGATTTTCGCCGATTCCGACAGCCGCAGATATCGCTATTTCGAGCCGAAAGGCCAGCGCGCGACCCATTACGAAGATGTCACCGTCGACGTTCAGCCGGATCCGGAGCGCTATCTGATCCAGAACTGGATCATCTCCTTCGCCAATGGCAAGGGCGCCTATGTGAAGGACAACACTGCGGTTAGAAGCTCCAACTGGCATAGTTTCCGCGCACCGGATCAGGAATGGGAGCGCACCCACTACCAGCGCCAGTCAAAGACCGAAACGATGGTGCAAAGCGTCGTTGCCAATGCGCGGCGCGCCGGCGCACCGAAGACCTTCGACAAGGTGTGGTTGAAGATCCTGCAGACGCACCTGGGTGCGTGGAAGCACGCGGAGTTCGGCCTCGGCACGTCGTTGATGCAGGCGCAGCGCTATGGCTACACCCAGATGATCAACAACGCGACGCTGACCAACTCCTCCTACAAGCTTCGGCTCGCCCAGGACATCACCCTGTATCTGGCCGAGATCGGCATGGATATCCCGGGCTGGGATGACGAACTCGGCAAGAAGACCTGGCTGGAAGACGGCGCCTGGCAGGGCACGCGCGAGGCGGTCGAGACCATCATGGGGGCGACCGATTATCTCGAGCAGTATTTTGCGATCAACATCGTTTTCGAGCCGCTGGTCGGGGAATTGTTCCGCTCCGGCTTCCTAATGCAGGTTGCTGCCGCCAACCACGATTTCGTCACGCCGCCGGTCATTTCCGCGGCCGAAGCCGACTACGAGCGTAACCTCGCCAACACGATCGACCTGAT
>JAGWJK010000931.1 GCA_028865845.1 Rhizobiaceae bacterium | reverse complement strand
AACTCCTGTTGACGACGATAAATCCGCGCCGCGCCAGCACCTTCTCGACAAGCCAAAGGGACCCGTTGCTGCGGGCAAGCCCGTGCATCAGCACCACACATTCCGTACCGTCCTCAACGGCATCCATCACCACAACCCATCGATACGATCACGAAGCGACCCCATCTCATCAAATCCGAGCTCGCTCTAACCGAATGTCGTCTCCTTAATCCGGCGCGGTTGCCGCGGTAGGACCACTGCTCGGGTCCGCATGCGTGGCACCGAAAAGCCGCCGCTTGACCGCCTCTCGCACCGTCTGAACGAAGATATAAAGCAGCGGAATGATAAGCAGGCCCACGATTGTTCCGAGCAATAGCCCGCCAAGGACAGTCATGCCGATCGCCTGGCGACTGGCCGCTCCGGCTCCGGTCGCGACCACCAGCGGCAAGACACCCAATATGGATGCCATCGCCGTCATCAACACCGGCCTGAAACGTTGCGACGTTCCTTCGGTTGCCGCTTCGTTGATGCTCATGCCTTCTTCCCGCCGTTCCTTGGCGAATTCGACAATGAGAATAGCGTTCTTGGCGGCGAGCCCGATCAGCAGCAGCAGGCCGATTTGCGCGTAGATATTGAGGTCGATGCCGCCGATCACCAGGCCTGCCAATGCCCCGAGGACAGCGACGGTGACCGACATCATCACCGCCAGCGGCACGCTCCAGCTTTCATATTGGGCGACGAGGAAGAGATAGGTGAAGATGATCCCCATGATCAGGATGAGGACGGTCTGTCCGCCGGCCTGCTTTTCCTGGAGAGCCAGTCCCGTCCATTCAAATCCATAGCCCTGCGGCAGCTTTTGGGCGGCCAGCGCTTCCATGGCGGTGAGGGCGTCCCCGCTGCTCGCTCCCGTCGCCGCCTGCCCATTGATCGCGGCAGATGGAAAGAGATTGTAGCGGTTGACCGAGTTCGGCCCGTAAATGGTCGAGATCGAAACCATTCCTTGCAGCGGGACCAGGTCGCCCGATTGGCTCCGCACTCTCAGCCGCTGGATATCCTCGATGCGTGTGCGGAAATTCGGCTCGTCCTGGATTCGAACCTGGTAGACACGCGAGAATATGTTGAAGTCATCGACATAGGCCGATCCCAGATGCGCTTGCAACGTGCTGAAGATCGTCGCCGGGGAAACGCCGAAAAGCTCGGCGCGGCGGCGGTCGATGTCGAGATAGATCTGCGGCGCGTCTGCCGAAAACGTGCTGAAGACGCTGGTCAGCTGGTTGTTCTGGTTTGCTGCGATGATCAGGCCGCGCATGACTTCGGCGAGTTCCTGCTGGCTTTGCCCGGCCCGGGCCTGGAGGCGGAAGTCGAAGCCGCCGGTCGTGCCGAGACCGGGGATTGCCGGCGGATTGAAGGGCACGACCGATGCCGTGGAAATCCTGCTGAATTCTCCTCGCAACCGGTTCATCAGTGCAAAGGCGCTCTCATCCGACCCGCGCTCGTTCCACGGCTTTAGCGCCGAGATGATCATCGCCGAATTGGAGCCACCTCCGCCGATCATGCTCGTTCCGGCAATGGCAATAGTATTCTCAATGCCGGGGGTTCGCTGCAGTACGGAGTTGACCGTTGCGATCGTCTGCTGCGTGCGCTCCAGGGACGCGGAATCCGGCAACTGCACGTTCATGAACAGATAACCCTGGTCTTCCGACGGCACAAAGCCCACGGGCAGAATGCGATAAAGGCCGTAGATGCCGACCACGATCACCACGAGAACCACAAGGCTGAGCACGATCCTGCGGGCGAATACCGCGAGTAAGCGCAGGTAGAACCGTCTTGACGAGTCGAGCCCTTCATTGATCTTGCCGAAAATCCGTGAGCGGTTTTCCTGTGCCGGGCGAAGGATCAGCACACAGAGCGCCGGGCTGAGCGTCAGGGCGTTGATTGTCGAGAAAGTGATCGTGATCAGGATGGTAACGGCGAACTGCCGATAAAGCTCGCCGGTGATGCCGGCGAGGAAAGCGACAGGCACGAAGAGTGCAGCCAGAACCAGCGTCGTGGCAACGATCGGGCCTGTGACCTGGCTCATGGTGCGCAGCGTCGCCTCGCGCACGTCGACGCCGGCTTCGCTCATGATGCGCTGCACGTTTTCCACGACGATGATCGCGTCGTCCACGACCAGACTGATCGCGAGGATCATTGCGAAAAGCGTGATTGTATTCGCCGAATACCCCATCAGATAAAGCACGGCAAAGCCGCCAACCAGGGAAACCGGTATCGTCAGCGTCGGGATGATCGTCGCACGCCAGTCCTGCAGGAAGAAGAACACGACGGCCACCACGAGCACGAAGGTGATCGCCAGCGTGACGAAAATCTCGTGGATGGTCTGGCGAACGAAAGAGGTCGTATCGAACACGACCGTGTATGCGACGTCATCCGGAAACTGTTTCGACAAGGTCTGCAATTCGCCGAGGACGGCGTTCGAAACGGCGAGCGCGTTGGCATCCGCCGATTGATAAACAACTACCGTCGCGCTGGGCTTGCCGTTCAGGGTCGACGTTGTGTCGTAGGATTCCGCTCCGAGCTCGACGCGGGCGACATCGCGGAGATGGACGATCGCTCCATCCTTGTTCGTGCGGATGATGATGTCGCCGAACTCGCTTGCATCAGCAAGCCGTCCTCGTGCCATGACCGTCAGCTGCAGTTGCTGGCCGTTGGGCGAGGGAGGAGAACCGAGCTGGCCGGC
>JAGWJK010000029.1 GCA_028865845.1 Rhizobiaceae bacterium | reverse complement strand
TGTTGAATTTCAGCTGGATATCCGCGGGAAAACCGCTGTCTGCGGCAATGCCGACCGTGCCGCTCGCCGAAATGCTGCCGCCACTCGCAAGCGTGCCGCTGAAGCGCGAAATATTGGCCTGCTTGCCATCGAGCGTGACGGTCACGCCGAGGCCGTTGAGCGTCAGATTGCGGCGGACGTCGACGAGTTTCGCACCGTCGGTGGTAATGGTGCCGTTGATGGCGGGAGCAGCCGTCGTGCCGCCGATCTGCATGTCGATCCGCGCCGAACCGGTCATCGTCAGGCCCTGGGCCGCCAGTTGTCCCGCAAGGGCGTCGAAGGGCAGCGTGCCGGAAAACTTCAGCGCCAGGGCTTTGCTACCGGCTATGGCAACCGTGCCGCCGCCGTTGATGGCAAGGCCGTTGCCGCCTGTCAGGTTGGTGTCGATGGTGACGGTATTGTTGGCGAACTGGCCGTTGGCCTTGATGCCGAGCGGGCCGAGGCCTGCCGCCTTCGTCTGACTGGTTGCAGCGCCCGACCAATTGGTCTGGAAACCGATGACAGGCGCCGACGCCTTGCCGGTCACGGTCAGGGTGCCCGAAATCGCGCCTTCGGCGGCGAGCGTCGGTGCGAAGACATTGGCGAGGCTGGCAGGCAGGTTGGCGATTCGCGCCGTGATATTCAGCGCCGAACCGGCGGTGCCGTCGACGATAACCGAGCCGCCGCCGGTCTGAATGGTCAAGCCGTTCAACGAGACCGTACCGTCCTTGATGTTGATCTTGGTCGGCGAGGCAAGCTTGACCGGGATCGTGCGCGGCGCGCCGGCGAAACTATCGAGGCTGACGACCGTCTGCCCGCCGCCGGTCTCGACGTTACCGCTGGCGGTCAGCGGCGCGTTGTCATAGTTCGATTTCAGATCGAAGACGGTGCGGCTGCCCTGCTGGGTGAAGGTCAGCCCGAGGTCGGCAACGCGGTTGACGCCGGAGGCGATCGCGGCGGCGCGGATGCTGCCATTGGCGGAAAATGCCTTGAGATCGTCGACGGTAAGGGCGATGGCCGGCTTGTCGACCGTCAGATCGTCGCGGCGTATGCCGCTGCCGCTGGCGTCGACCTTCAGCCCGATCTTGCCGTTGGAATTGGAAAGATTGACCGATCCCTTCAGATCACCCTCCGCCTTCTGCCCGGCGAGGGCCGCAAGCAGGCTGAGGTCGGGGAAGTCGAAGGTCAGCGCACCCGAGGGCTCGAAGGCAGCCGAGAGGTCGAGCTTGCCCTGCAACTTGTTGCTACCGACCTCGACAGCGAGCGTCGGTATGCTGGTGCGGCCGTTCTGCGAGGAAGCATTGGCGGTGATGCTGATCGGCTTGCCGTCGATGGCGCCATTTGCCTGGATGCTCGCCTGCGGTGCGTTCGGATCGGCGGTGCCGGTCAGCGCCACGTCGAGCGTGTCGAGTAGGCGACCGGCGAGCTTGACGTTGACGGCCTTTACCGATGCTTCGACGCCGAGCGCCGTCAGCGGACCCTTGGCCTTGAGGCCGATATCCGCCTGCCCCTCGGCATTGGGAACAAGCTTGGAGAGGTCGAGCAGCTTGCCGGTGAGGTTGGACGTCAGCGTCTGGTTGTCGAGCGCAACGGAGCCGTTGATCTCGCCGACATTCGATTTCAGCGCCAGGTTGGAGAGGTTCATTTTCGTCGGCACGGTGCCGGCGACCTGGCCCTCCAGCGAAATCGTTCCTTCAAACTTGTCCGCCACACCGTCCGGAAGGACGCCCGGAAGCGCGAAGATTTTGAAATTGCCGGTGAGCGACTTCGACGACAATGTATATTTGCCGTTGACCGTGCCGCCGATGCTGGCGCTTTCCAGCGTCGTGTTGTTGAAGCCGATCGTATCCGGCGAAATCTGCAGCGGCGCGGTTAGCGAGACCGGCGCCCGGATCAGGCGGTTGAGATCGGGGCTGACGAAAGCGGTCTGGCCGACCACAAGGCGCAGCTGCACGGGGCCGGAACCGGTGGTCAGATTGAAGGCATCACTCTTGGCGCTGAGATTGACCTGGCCGATGTTGCCCTGTGGCGCGCTGGCACTGTCGAGGGAAGCCTTGGCATCGATCTTCACCGATTGCGCGGCACCCGTCAGCGCGACATCGACGCGCGAGATCATCGCCCGCAATTCGCCGTCCTCCATCGGCCAGCGAAAGTCGACAGGCCCCGACGTGCCGATGAGATTGGCGTTGAGGCTGTTGTTTCCGGCAGGGTCGAGCGTGCCGGAGGCAGCGATGACGACGCTGCCGGTCGCGAGATTTCCGGTCTGGATGTCGATCTTGCCCTTGCCGTCGAAGGTGGCGGAAAGGTCGACCGTCGTCTGGCCGGCAAACAGCGGGCGGAAGGTCGGCGGCAGCAGAGAGTCGACATCGCCGCCGCCCTTGACCTCGATGCGATGCAGGCCTTCGGCGGACATGGTGTGGCGACCATCGATCGCAACGGTCGGCTTGCCGTCGAGAGCCGCCTGCAGCTTGCCGGCCCAGTTCGACAACGAGCCTTCGCCGGACAGGTTGATATTGATCGCCGGGCCGCCGGGCAGATGCAGCAGACCCGCCAGCATGCCGTCACGCGGCTCGGTGATCGCGGCCTTGAGGTTCAGGCGATTTTCGGCCGGCGCAAACGCGATATTGGTCGAAAGCTTGGCGTCCGGCACGTCCTGCCTGTTGGCATCGAGGATGAGGTCGACGCTGCTGTTGTTTGCCTTGACGCTGCCTGCTGCCGCCAATGCGAAGTCCTGGCCAGCGACGGCTTGTCCGATGCGGATGTCGGGCAAGGCAATGGCGGCTATATCGATAGCGACGGGGAGCGACAGGCCCTTGCTCTCGCTTGTGGTCGTCTCCGGTGCGGGTGCTGCCTTGACCGTCGAAACCGGCAGGCGCTGGAAATCCACGGCGTCGGCGGCAACACGGTCGGCATGGAAGGTGCCGGTCAGCAAGGCCGCCGGCGACCAGTCGACAGACAGATTCTTGACCTGAGCGAACGTGCCCTTGGTGTCGGCGACGGTAATCGACGCGACGCGGAGGTCGCCGGTCAAAAGGCCGGATGGTTCGGCAATGGTTATCGTTTGATCCGGCGTCGATATGAGCTTCGCGACGGTGTCCACGGCATAACGGGTCACGGGCGGCACGAAGCCGACAACGAGCACGGCGGCTATCGCAAGCACGAGGACTGCCGCGATCGCATAGACGACGAAGCGCACCAATCTCCCGAGAATTCGAATCAACGTGCTCATGAGAGCGACAGTAACCTCAAATTTGTAACCGCGTGCTGAACCCCGCCTCCGGTTGCGGGCTTTGTCAGAAGGCCTGGCCTATGCCAGCATAGATGCCGTATGCCGTGCCGTCATTGTACTTCTTGAGCGGAACGGCAACGTCGAGCCTGATGGGACCGAAGGGTGTAGCGTAGCGCACACCGACGCCCGCGCCAATGCGAACATCGGAAAAGTCCGGAAAAGTACTGTCCGTCACGCTGCCTGCGTCGACGAAGGGCACGATGCCGATCGTGTCGGTGATCTTGACGCGGGCTTCGAAGGAGGCGGTGACATAGGAGCGGCCGCCCGTGGCGTCACCGTTGGAATTGTAGGGCGAAATTTCCTGGTAGCCGTAGCCGCGGACCGAGCCGCCGCCGCCGGCGTAGAAGCGTCGGGTTGCCGGCACGTCTTCCAGATCATTGACGCCGATCAGCGAACCGGCGGCGAGCTTGCCGGCAAAGACGACGTTGTTGTTGGCGCCGATGCCCTTGTAGCCTGAAATCGAACCCTCGAAGGAGCTGAATACCGTGCCGCCGAGCGCTTCATAGCTCGGCTTGGCGCTGATCGATGCGCGGTAACCCGTGGTTGGGTCGAGCTTGTTGTCGCGGGTGTCCCTGATATATTCGAGCGGGATCGCCAGCGTCAGATATTTGTGGTTCCCGAAGGCATCGGTGGTGCTGTTTTCATAGGCGATTTCGCCGCCGGCGGAGACGGTATCCTGGTCCGTCAGCTCGTAGGACAGGCCGGCCGCCGCCGTGACGGTGTCGGCGTCATACGTGTCCGGATGCTGGCTCTGTGCCTTGAGCGAAGCGTTAAGGGTCGCTGCCGGATAAAAGGTCGCCGGCCGCGAATAGATGATGCCGGCGCCGTAATCCAGCTGATTGAGGCTTGTCGTTTCGCCGATGCGGGAGACCGATCCTTCGATGCGCAGCGAGTCCGCGCGGCCCGTCAGGTTGCGGTGACCCCAATAGCCCTGCAGGCCGAAACCGTCGATGGTCGAATATTGCGCACCGACGCCGAAGTAGCGCTGCTTGCCTTCGGAGACCTCGATGGTCATCGGAATGCTGCCGTCCGGCGCCAGCTTGTCAGCCTCGCGGATGGTGACGCTCGAGAAGACGCCTAGCTTGCGCAGCCGGTCCGAAGCTTTTTTCAGTTCGTCCGGCGAATAGGGCTTGCCCTCGTTGATCCGGGCATATTCGCGAATGAAATTGGGATCGACGGATTTCTGTCCGGTGACCCCGACATTACCGATCGGGGCAATGGGACCGGCATCGACCTGGAGCGTCACGTCTACCGTGTTGGTGTCGTGATCGGCCACGACATCGCGCCTCGTCAACTTGGCGAGCGGATGACCCTGGTTCTTGAAATCGGCGACCATCTTGTCGCCAGCCTTGATGATGGTCAGCGAACCTGCGTCACCGCCGGGCACGAGCCCGTACTGCGCCGCATCGAGGCCGCGTGCATCGCCGAGCATGGTAATCTTGCCAAGCTTGAAGAGCGGTCCCGGGGCGATACTGACGGTAACGGCGACCGGTTTCGAGCGATCGAAAGTCGGTGTCGGCGGCAAGGCGTCGAGACTGGTGCCGTTGAGAGTGATGGTAACGACGGCGCCGTAATGGGCTTTCTCATAGAGAGTGGCGATCAGGCGGTCGCGATCATCCCGCGCCTTGACGACGACGCCCAGATCGCCGGAAACCGGCTTCTTCTGGTCGGCAAGCAGCATCGAACTTTGGGTGACCGCGTCCTTCAGATCCTTGTCGAGATTGTCGGTCTTCAGGTCGAGCGTATAATGGACGGGGTCGGATACCGCATCCTTGGTATCGTCCTCACCCCAAAGGGTCATGCCGAACAATTTGAAGGCAAGAGCATTTCCGGCCCAAAGCGGGCCAAGCGCAAGCGTTGCTGCGACCGCTACCACGGTGCCTGCTTTCCGATACGCAATACTCTTCTTCGGACCTGCTTTTCTATGCATACGCCGCTTTACGGTTATATGAGAATTTTCTCAGCTTACCGTTTCCCCCGGGTTAACGCGCGGCCACCATAGAGGCAAAACATCCATAAGTGTACCTTCACGGAGTGAGATTCTTGGATTCGATGCAGCAAAATCAAGCACCAGATACGAAAAAACCCCGGATTTTCATCCGGGGTCTCGATTCCAAGTCGGAAAATATCGCCTGCTATCAGTAGCCGCCGTAGCCGCCACGACGGTAACCGCCGCGCGGGCAATCGTCGATATAACGGCGGCCGTAACGGTCACGGTAGTAGCACTGGCCCGGCTGCTCGGCGACGCTGCCGATAAGCGCGCCGGAGACGCCGCCGATCGCAGCACCCACCGCCGCGCCACGGACGTTACCGGTGACCGCACCACCGATGATGGCGCCGGACGCAGCGCCGATACCGGCACCCTGTTCGGTCGGGGTGCAGCTTGCGATAGACAAACCGACCAATGCGAGCATAAGAATCTTCTTCATTCACTCTCTCCAACGTTAGGTAAGCCGGTTCCCCGGCCAACGCCGTCCCAAATTCTTCAGCTCCAAGACGATGGGCTGTCCTTGCAATTCCGCAGCTACGAAGAAATATCGTGCAAAATATGATCGTCCAAGAGGTGCTTGCGGTTTTTTCACTGCTAAACTAGCGACATCTACATTCGGTAAATAAAAGACAGCTGGCGACGCTTTGTTCCTGGTCGGTGCGTCACTCGTTGCATTTTTCGCTGCGGGTACTCCCCATGTGTTTGACACGGATCAATTGTCAAATTCGGGTGATTGGATATTCTTGTCTGGAATTGTTCAAAATTATGGGCGATTTGCCGCATAGGGGGGCGAAAGCGATGCGGGGGGTTGACGTGTAGACCGGCAATCACGAAAAACGGTCCCACGGTTCTGGAGAGAATGATGGATTTCGAAGCATTTTTTAAGGGCGAGCTGGATGGCCTTCGTCAGGAAGGCCGTTATCGCGTGTTTGCCGATCTAGAGCGTCAACGGGGGAGCTTTCCGCGCGCGACGCGCCATACGGCGAATGGTCCGCAGGATGTGACGGTCTGGTGTTCCAACGACTATCTCGGCATGGGTCAGCACCCGAAGGTGATCGAGGCGATGAAGCAAGCGATCGATCACTGTGGCGCGGGTGCGGGAGGCACCCGGAATATTTCTGGCACCAATCACTACCATGTTCTTCTGGAGCAGGAACTTGCCGATCTGCACGGCAAAGAATCCGCACTGATCTTCACCTCGGGCTATGTTTCCAACTGGGCGGCGCTCGGCACGCTTGGCGCACGCATCCCGGGCCTGATCATCTTTTCCGACGCGCTGAACCACGCCTCGATGATCGAAGGCATCCGCTACGCGAAGTGCGACAAGGTCATCTGGAAGCACAATGACCTGCATGATCTCGAAGCCAAGCTGAAGGCCGCCGATCCGAAGGCACCGAAGCTGATTGCGTTCGAATCCGTCTATTCGATGGATGGCGACATCGCTCCGGTCAAGGAGATCTGCGATCTCGCCGACAAATACGGCGCGATGACCTATCTCGATGAAGTGCATGCTGTCGGCATGTACGGCCCGCGCGGCGGCGGAATTGCCGAGCGCGAAGGTCTTATGGATCGCCTGACGGTGATCGAAGGCACGCTCGGCAAGGCGTTCGGCGTCATGGGCGGCTATATCGCCGCTTCCGCTGCGCTTTGCGATTTTATCCGCTCGTTCGCGTCTGGCTTCATCTTCACGACGTCGTTGCCGCCAGCCTTGGCCGCAGGCGCCGTCGCGTCGATCCAGCATCTCAAGGTCAGCCAGTTCGAACGTGCGCGCCATCAGGACCGCGTGCGCCGGCTGCGTGCCCAGCTCGATGCCAACGGCATTCCGCATATGCCGAATCCGAGCCATGTCGTGCCGGTGATGGTCGGCGATGCCGCCAAGTGCAAGTGGATTTCCGATCTGCTGCTCGATGTCGGCGTCTACGTGCAGCCGATCAACTATCCGACCGTGCCGAAGAAGACCGAGCGCCTGCGCATCACGCCGACGCCGCTGCATTCCGATGCGGATATCGAGCATCTCGTCGGCGCGCTGCATGCGCTCTGGTCGCGCTGCGCCCTGGCGCGGGCGGTAGCCTAAGGCTCCGATCAGTCTCAAACATTGCGGAAACGCCAGTCATGGCGCTGATTTCCGCAATGTTTTCCCATGATAGGGTTAGTTTCGGCTTGCGAAGGCGAGACGACATGCCAGGCCGGCAAAAACCGTCGCCAGCAGGTATTGCGGTAGTTTCGGCACACGTCTGATCGCCGAAAGCTGCCGGCGAATATGGCTGCCGAGGACAATGACGGAGCCGTTCACCACGAAGCCTATTGCGTTGAGGATGGTGGCGAGCAACGCCATCTGCAGCAGGAGCGAGCCGCTCTTGGGGTCCACGAACTGCGGAAACAGCGCCAATACAAAAAGCGCCATCTTCGGGTTGAGAAGATTGGTCGCCAGTCCCTCGACGAATATACGTTTTCCTGACAGTCGCTTCAGTCCCGTGGACGGCGCGAAGGCTACGCCTTGCGAGCGGATCGTCTTGACGGCGAGATAAAGCAGATAGGCGCACCCGGCCCAGCGGACGATGTCGTAGGCGATGGGCACGGTCAGAAAAAGCCGCGACAGGCCAAGCGCTGCGGCCATGGCATGACAATAGGTCCCGAGGGCTATCCCTGCATAGGTCAGGAAACCCGCCGATCGTCCCTGACTGACGCTGCGCGATGCGATGAGGAGCATGTCGGGGCCGGGGGTCGCGGTCAAAACCAGCGCGGCGGCGGAAAACAAAGTAAGGGTGGAGAGGTCCGGCATCTTGATTCCTTTGAAAATGAGGCCGGAATTCCTCTCTAGCATCATTGCCGCGAAGGGCAATCACCTTGTTCGGCGTCGGCGGTAAATTGGAGCGTGCGGTGATCGGGCTCCATGGCGAGAATCACCATGTTCCGGCAAAAGCGGTGACGGCGAGAAGTGCGCCGGTCAGAATATTTGCCAGGAACAGGCGGTAACTGAGGTCCGGACGGGCAAGATCGATCCGCCAGATCTGCCAGCAAAGATGTGCGGCAATCACCAGCATTCCGGCGGCGTAGGGTAGCGACATGCCCGACATCCAGCCTCCGACCGACCAAGCCACGACCGTCAGGGCGTAAAACAAGCCAATCAAGGCCTTGCCGTGGCGGCCGAAGAGGATTGCCGTCGATTTGAGGCCGAGGCTGAGATCATCCCTGACGTCGACATAGGCATAGACGCTGTCGTAACCGATTTGCCACGCGACCGCGCCGAGCCACATGAGCACGGCGCCGGAGGGAATTTCCCCGACAATCTGTGCCCACGCCATCAGCATGCCCCAATTGAACGCCGCGCCGAGAACCGCCTGAGGCCAATGCGTGAAGCGCTTGCAGAGCGGATAGACGAAGACGAGCGGCAGCACCGATATGGCGACCAGGCGTGTATAGGGCGTCAGGAAAATCAGAAGCGACGCTGCCAGTGCAAGCTGAAGCACCAGGAAAACCAGCGCCTCCGGCACGCCGATCTGGCCGCTTGCGAGCGGGCGAAAGCGCGTTCGCTCGACATGGCCGTCAAACTTCCGGTCGGCAATGTCGTTGACCGTGGAGCCAGCGCTGCGCATCAGAAGCGCGCCGAGAGAAAACACCAGCAATTGTTTCAGGGCGGGGAAACCATGAGAGGCCTGGATGAGTGCAGCCCAGCAGGGAAAAAGCGTCAGCCATATGCCGACGGGACGGTCGAGCCGCGCCAGGCGCGTATAGGGCCGCCACGACGCCGGCAGGCGGCGATCCACCCAATCGCCTCGGCGAATGTCGCTCAGATCAGGATGGCTCAACGTGGTCATGGGTCTCATCCGAATAAAATTGTTCTGCACCGGCCGGGCGTACAGACTGTTTCGCGAACCATATTCCGAGGGAGTCCGACCGCACGCTTCATGCTGCGGTCAGGTCTGGCTTTGAAACCACGTAATCGGGAGGGGTGCGATCAAGCCGCCTTTTCCTTCTGCAAAACCAGTGCTGCGGCGCGCGAGCGTGCTTCCTCGTCGGCGGCAAAAACCGCGTCCATATTCTCGGCAGCACCAGTGGCGATCATCTGATCCATGACCGCCTCGGCGATATCGGCCATTTCCAGGAAGCCGATCCGGCCGTCGACGAAGGCGTGGAAGGCGATTTCCTCGGCGGCATTCATGATCGCGCCCTGCAGGCCGCCGCGTTCCATCGCCGTGCGCGCCAGGCGCAGGGCCGGGAAGCGAACCTCGTCAGGCGCCTCGAAATCGAGCCGCGCCAGCTTTGCGAAATCCAGGCGTTCGACGCTGAGTTTTGCGCGCGAGGGATAGTTCAGCGCATAGCCGATCGCCGATCGCATGTCCGGACAGCCGAGCTGCGCCAGAACGCAGCCATCGCTATAGCCGACCATGGAATGAATGATCGATTGCGGGTGGATGATGACCTCGATCTGATCCGGGCGGACATTGAACAGGTGTTTCGCCTCGATCATTTCCAGCGCCTTGTTGAACATCGAGGCGCTGCCGATGGAGATCTTCAGGCCCATTGACCAGTTCGGATGCGCGCGGGCGGTTGCCGCCGTGACATTGGCCATCTGTTCGCGCGGCCATGTGCGGAAGGGGCCGCCGGAGGCGGTCAGGATGATGCGTTCCACCGCATGCTGCTGGTCGTCCTCCAGCGCCTGGAAAATGGCGCTATGTTCGCTGTCGACCGGGATCAGTCGACCGCCGCCTTCGCTGACGGCGCGCACGAAAAGATCGCCGGCGGAGACGAGACATTCCTTGTTGGCAAGCGCGATGTCGGCGCCGCGGCTTGCCGCGGCGAGCGTCGGCGCCAATCCCGCCGTGCCGACGATTGCGGCCATGACCCAGTCGGAGGGGATGGTGGCGGCTTCGATGAGGGCGTTGCGGCCGGCGGCTGCGACGATGCCGCTGCCGGAAAGCGCATCCTTCAGGGCCTGGTAGCGGCCCTCATTCGACGTGACCGCCATGCCGGCGCCGCAGGCCTTGGCTTGATCGGCGAGCAGATCGATATTGTCATGCCCGGTAATCGCCGCGATCTCGAAGGCGTCGCGTCCGCCAAGCTGGGCGATGACATCGAGCGTATTTTGGCCGATCGAGCCGGTCGAACCCAATATCGTCAGGCGGCGCGGCGCCGTGTTGCCGGTTTTCATCGAGGTATCCGCATCTTGCTGAGGTCGTTCATGGCTCTACAGGGGATCGCGAAGTGCGGCAAGTCCGCAGCGTTGCCGCTCGCCTGCAGGGCAGGCCATTCGGCCGGCTATGGCATTGAAATAACACAACCCCATTATTTTGACGGGTCGATTGAACCATTCGGCACTTTCGGCGTTTCCCGTTGACCTAAAATAGTGGAGAGTAAAATTCATGGTCTTCAAAGCGGCGACGTTTCATGGTGTACAGCCGAATTTCGAGGGCGGGATGAACCGGCGTTCACAACTGGAATCCGCCGTCGCAAACGCGCTGGCCGTTGCAGGCGGCGTCGACGCGACCGATGTCGTCGTGACCGCTGCAGGCCAGGAAATCCGTCTGGACGGCAGTGTCGCGACACCTGAAGAGATCGAGCGGGCCACCATGATTGCATCCTCCGTCTTTGGCGTACGGCTGGTTCGCAACCGGATCATGGTAGGATGACGCGTCTTCCGACGCGGTTTAGCCCGTGACGAGGGGCAGGAGGGCGCGAACGCGCCCGTCGCGAAGATAGAGGCCGCCCCAGGCGAGAACTCCAAGAACCAGGCAGATGATCTGCGGCGGCGATCCGATTTCGCCCAGACGGAAATGTGTGCAGATCGCGCCGCCGAGGAATGCGGTCATCAGGATCGCCCCGAGCACCGCCGTCCGAGGGATGGCGTAAAGCACGACGCAGACCAGGATGATGATGCCAAGGATGAAGGCCTGGCCGGGCGGAAAGCCCGTCGCATCCATCTCAGCCTGGATCATCGAGGGTGCAAAAAGGTCGACGCCGACATCGGCAAGCAATGCCAGCACGACGAGGGCGGACAGGATCCATCCGGCAAAATAGGAAAAGCGGGAGGTAGAAGCGATAGCCATCGTCAGAGATCTCCTTATCTCCGCCATGTTATCGGGCGACGCATTTCAGGATATGAAAATGGCCCGCAATTTCTGGATATCCACGTCTTTTATATGATCTTCGACGTTGTCGTCGCTCTGCGTCCGGAACCATTGCGCGGCATCGCGGACCCTGTCGCCGGTGGGCGCCGGGTATTGCCCCAGCCGCAGAACCCATTCGCGAACCGTCTCGCGCTCGATACGTCCGGACTGATAGCGCTCGCACACGGTTTTTGCCGACATCAGCAGATCATCAACGCTCTTCATGCAACCACTCACCCACCATATCCGGCCCGCCGCCGCAGCCGCCCCGGAATTTAAGTATTGGATTGCCTGGTGCTCAGCAAGCGGCGCGGGCATATGGCGAGGTCGAGTGTCCTGGATTTTCTTTCGAAAACGAGATCAGAGCCCGACCGCTGCAAAGCGGCCGACGAGCGCTAAAAAATGAATTTGAAGGCGGTCGGTTGCTACCGAAGTTTGAACCCGTTCCAGTGCGACGCACGCGCTTTGGCAAATATCAGTTGCGCCTCGCGGCCCGCAGCCATTGCCAGAAAAATCGCAATAATGGTCAGAAGGTCCCAATGCATCGATCGCCTCGCGGTTTGAGAAAGGGACCCGCTGTGCGCTGGTCACTGCGACCAATCCGGCCGCCGGACAATGGGTGTCATAGCTTCAAGGCGAGAGTACGTCGGGGATTTGACAATATTGTTGCTGACGCAGAAGAGAGACGAAACATCCCGGGCGCGCAAGTTCGACGAAACGGCCGATCTGCGAAATTCATTCTGAAAAATTTGCAGCAAAAAAGTGGTGATCCCGACGCGATTCGAACGCGTGACCCCCAGATTAGGAATCTGGTGCTCTATCCTGCTGAGCTACGGGACCAGTGAAAGCATCCATACAAAAGCAAGGGCGTGAAGCCAAGCCCTTTTGCGTCGCGATGACAATGCTCTTGCGGCTTTGCGTAGGGTGGTGCCGGGCGCGGAGCTTGTCGAAGCGATCCGCGCCCGTATTGGTCAGACGCTGAGGCGCTGTTCGGCGAGCCGCACCCAATAGGAGATGCCGTGGGTGATGGCTTCGTCGTTGAAATCGTAGGCCGGGTTGTGGAGGCCAGCGGTGTCGCCGTTGCCGACGAAGATGAAGGCGCCGGGGCGGGCCTGCAGCATGTAGGAAAAATCCTCGCCGCCCATCATCGGATCGACGTCGGCAATGACGCCGGCCTGGCCGGCGATCTCGCGGGCGGCAGCGATGGCGTGATCGGTTTCATCCGCATGGTTGCTGGTGACGGGATAGTTGCGATGGAAATGGATCTGCGCCTCGGCGCCATGGCTACTGGCGATGCCGGTAACGATCTGCCGGAAGCGCTGTTCGGCGAGATCGCGCATTTCCGGATCGAGCGTGCGCACCGTGCCGGCGAAGCTGGCGTCGTTCGGAATGACGTTGTGGGCGTTGCCGGCGTTGAACTTGGTGACCGAGACGACCACCGATTTCAGCGGATTGGCACTGCGCGAGGCGATGAGCTGCAGATTGGTGACGATCTGCGCGCCGATGGCGATCGGATCGATGGTCTTGTGCGGCATGGCCGCATGGCCGCCCTG